>CAZCVS010000124.1:1158-8412 GCA_964501845.1 uncultured Iamiaceae bacterium | reverse complement strand
GGCCTCCAGCGGGTCGTCGTCATCGGCGCCGGCGAAGGCGGCCAGCAGATCATCACCGCCATGGTGCGCAACCCCGCCGGGCGGTACCTGCCCGTCGCGCTGATCGACGACGACCCGGCCAAGCGCAACCTGCGCATCCGCCACGTCCCGGTGAGCGGCACCCGCGATGACCTGGCCGCCGTTGCGGCGCGCCACGACGCCAAGATCGCCCTGCTGGCGATCCCGACCGCGGATTCGGCCCTGATCCGGACCTACGCCGACCTCGCCCGCGACAGCGGCCTGCGGCTGATGGTGCTCCCGTCGGCCAGCGAGCTCTACGGCGCCGAGGTCGGGACCGGCGACATCCGTCCCGTGACCCACGCCGACCTCCTCGGCCGCCACGAGGTCGACACCGATGTGGACTCCATCGCCGGGTACGTCACCGGCAAGCGCGTCCTGGTCACCGGCGCTGGTGGGTCCATCGGTTCGGAGCTGTCCCGCCAGCTGTACCGCTTCGCTCCGTCCAGCCTCGTGTTGCTCGACCGCGACGAGTCCGCGCTCCACGCCGTGCAGCTGTCCATCGAGGGCCGGGCCCTGCTCGACAGCCGCAACTTGGTGGTGTGCGACATCCGCGACACGGACCGGGTGGAGCAGATCTTCCGGGAGCACCGCCCCGAGGTCGTCTTCCACGCGGCTGCCCTCAAGCACCTGCCCTTGCTCCAGATGCACCCGGCCGAGGCGCTCAAGACCAACGTCTGGGGCACGCAGGTGCTGGTGGACGCCTCGATCGCCAACGGCGTCGAGCGGTTCGTCAACATCTCCACCGACAAGGCCGCCGATCCCTGCAGCGTCCTCGGCTACACGAAGCGGCTGGCGGAACGTCTCACCGCGGCGGCGACGAGCCGCGGCTCGGGCGTCTACCTCAGCGTGCGGTTCGGCAACGTGCTCGGCAGCCGTGGCTCCGTGCTGACGGCGTTCGCGAAGCAGATCGAGGACGGGGGACCGGTGACGGTCACCGATGCCGGGGTCACGAGGTACTTCATGACGGTCGAAGAAGCGGTGCAACTGGTGATCCAGGCCGGTGCCGTCGGACGCGACGGTGAGGCGCTCGTGCTCGACATGGGCGAGCCGGTGAAGATCGACGACGTGGCCCGCCGCCTGATCAGTGAGGCCGGGCGCCCGATCGACATCGTGTACACCGGCTTGCGGCCCGGCGAGAAGCTGCACGAGGTGCTCTTCGGTGCTGATGAGGTGGGCTCGTCGCCCATCCACCAGCGCATCGCTCACGTCTCGGTGCCGCCGTTGTCCGCCGACCAGCTTCCGGCGGCGGAGGCCGACGCGACCGATGCCGAGACGATCGCCATCTTGTGCGAGGCCGTGACCCGCGAGGACGTGCGCAGCACGGCCAGCTGACGTAGGCGCGTCCGATCAGACCAGTCGGAGCCGCCGGGCGAGGTCGCTCACGATGCGCTGGTCGGGGTCGACCTCGTGGCGGATGGCGAGCCACTCGTCGAGCCGTGGGTACATGACCGGCAGGAGCTCGGGGCGCATGCGGCTGTCCTTGGCCAGGTAGAGGCGGCCGCCGGCCGCCGCCACGCGCTCGTCGAGGCGATCCAGCAGGGCGCTGAGCTCGCCATCCGCGGTGGCGGGGACGTCGAACGCCAGGGTCATGCCTTCGACGGGGAACGAGAGCGGTCCGGCGTTGCCCGGGCCCATCCGCTTGAGCACGGCGAGGAACGAGGGGCAGCCCGACCGGCTCAGCTCGCCGATGATGGCGCGCAGCTCCTCGGTGGCGGAGAGGGGCACGACGAACTGCCACTGCAGCAGGCCGACGGGACCGTAGAAGCGGTTCCAGCGGTCGACCAGGTCGAGCGGGTGGAAGAACTCGGTGATCCCCATCACCTGGTCACGGCGCCGGCGGGGCGCCTTGCGGTACCAGGCCTCGTTGAAGGCCTTGACCGTGAGCGGGTTGATGATCCCGGCCGGGAGGGGCGGCGCGGTCACCAGGGTCGACGAGGTGAAGTGGAGCGGGTCGCGCTGCTGGCGGTGGTGGAGCTGGTCGACGGTGGCGAAGCGGCCCCGGCTCAAGATGGATCGCCCGGTCGAGGCGCCCTTGGCCATGAGGTCGATCCAGGCGACGGAGTAGTCGTAGAGGTGATCGCCCGACTCCATCAGCTCCAGGGTGGTGTCGAGGTCTGGGGTGCGATCGGTGTCGACCGTCAGCCGGCTGGTCTCGATGGGGCTCAGGCGGATCGTCGCGTCGAGCATGATCCCGGTCAGGCCCATGCCGCCGGCGGTGGCCCAGAACAGGTCCGGGTCGGCCTTGGGGGTGATGACGCGGCGCCCATCCGCCGGGGTGACGAGCGTGATGGCCTCGACCGCGTCGCACCACGACCCGGCCTTGTGGTGGTTCTTGCCGTGGATGTCCGAGGCGATGGCCCCGCCGACGGTGACCTGCCGGGTGCCGGGCGTGACGGGGACGAACCAGCCGAGCGGGACGAGCCAGCGCATCAGCGCATCGAGGCTCGTCCCGGCGTCGGCGGTGACGATGCCCCGCTCGAGGTCGAGGTCTCGGATGCCCGACACGCCGGTGGCGTCGACCACGAGGCCGCCGGCGTTCTGCGCCGGATCACCGTACGAGCGGCCCAGACCGCGCACGATGACTCCCCGTGGCTCCCGGCGGTCGAGCACCGATGCGAGCTCGTCGACATCGTGCGGCGTGGTGACCTTCGAGGCGGTCGGGGCCGTGTTGGCCCACCCGGTCAGGCGGGAGCGGGAGGCGGGGGTCATGTCGCGTAGACCCCGATCACGAAGACGGCCAGCCACACACCGCCCATGATCTGCAGGGCCCGGTCACCGAGGACCACATCCTCGGGGGCTCCGCCGTGGCCGGTGTCGAGCAGCAGCACGTAGCGGAGGACTGCGACGGCGAACGGGACGATCGACAGCTCGAACCAGGGGATGCTCGCTTCGGAGGTCCCGGCCTTCTCGAACGCCCAGAGGAAGTACCCGACGAGGACGACCGCGGTGGCGATCGTCTGGAGCTGGGCCAGGTAGTCCTTGGGGTAGATGCCGAGCGTCGATCGGAACTCGGCGGCCGCAGCCCCCATCTCCTCCGACTCGGCGCGGCGCTTGCCCACCACCATCAGGAGCGATCCGAACGACGCCACGATGAAGAACCAGTCCGAGATGGGCACGTCGACCGCAGCAGCGCCGCCGATGGCCCGCAGCACGAACCCGGCCGCGACGCCCACGACGTCGAGCACGGCGACATGCTTCATCCAGAGGCTGTAGGTCGTGGTGAGGGCGACGTAGGCCCCGACCGTGACCGCGAGGTGCCAGTTGATGGCCAGCGCCGCGACCACGGAGGCGACGATGGCGCCCACACCGATGGCGCGGGCCATTGGCAGCGGGATCTCGCCGGCAGCGATGGGGCGGAGCCGCTTCTTGGGGTGGAGCCGGTCCGCTTCGACGTCGGCTGCATCGTTCAGGTAGTAGGTGCCCGAGGCCGCCAGGCAGAAGCACGCGAAGGCGCCGATCGTCTGGAGCAGCGCGGTGCCTTCGTCGATGACGCCCGCCGCGGCCGGCGCGGCGAAGACCAGCAGGTTCTTCACCCACTGCTTGGGGCGCGCCTCGGCCAGGAGGGCGCGTGGAAGGGACCGAGGCATCATCGCAGCCTAGAGGGGGTGGTGCTGCCGGCTGGACCGCCTAGAGGTGCTCCACCACCGGGCCCTCGATGCACCGGCGGGTGTCGAGGACGTAGGAGCCGGCGCGGGCGACCATCTCCAGGTCGAACGCATCGTGGTCGACCAGGATCACGATCGCGTCGGCCCGGGCGACCTCGGCCTCGGTCAGCTCGACGTGCTCTGCGGTGCCGGCGGCATGGCTGCGGGCCGGGTCGACGTGCGGGTCGCACACGACGAGATCGGCCTGGAGCTCCGAGAGCAGCTCGACCACCCGGGTGCTCGGCGATTCGCGGTCGTCTCCCGTGTTCTTCTTGTACGCCAGGCCGAGCACGAGGATCCGTCGGCCCTTCACCGACAGCTCCCGGTCGTTGAGGGCGGCGACGAGGCGCCGGATCACGTAGTCGGGCATGTGCTCGTTGACGTCGTTCGCCAGCTCGACGAACCGGAACGTCTGGCCGAGCGATTGCTTGACGCGCCACGACAGGTACGACGGGTCGATCGGGAGGCAGTGGCCGCCGACACCGGGGCCCGGGCGGAAGGGCATGAACCCGAAGGGCTTGCTCTCGGCGGCGTCGATGGCCTCCCAGACGTCGATCCCGAGGTCCCGGGCGAACATGGCCAGCTCGTTGACGAGGGCGATGTTGACGTGGCGGAAGGTGTTCTCGAGCAGCTTGGTGAGCTCCGCCTCCTTCGGCGACCGCACCGGGACCGTCCGGACGACGATGTCGTCGTAGAAGCCCTGGACGCGGGCGAGGCTTGCGGCGTCGATGCCCGACACGACCTTGGGTGTCGTCTCCAAGGTGTACGTCTTGTTGCCGGGGTCGATCCGCTCGGGGGAGTAGCCGGCCTGGAAGTCCGTCCCCGCCTTGAGGCCGCTGGACTCCTCCAGGATCGGGAGCATCAGCTCCTCCGTGGTCCCGGGGTAGGTGGTGGACTCGAGGATCACGCACGCTCCGGGCCGCAGGTGCTGGCCGAGCTGGGCGGCGGACGCCTCGATGTAGGTGAGGTCAGGCATGCCCTCGTGCAGCGGTGTGGGGACGGAGATGATCGCGAGGTCGAACCCAGCGAGGTCATCGGGGTCCGAGCTCGGGTGGAACCTGCCCGCGGCGAGCATGCTGGCGAGGCGCTCGTCGGGGATGTCCTCGATGAACGAGCTTCCGGCCTTCAGCTGCTCGATGCGCCCGCGGTCGAGGTCGTAGCCGACCACGTCGTACCCCTGCTCGGCCGCCCGGATCGCCAAGGGCAGGCCCACGTAGCCCTGTCCGATGACCACCACGCGCGTAGCGGCGTTGGCTGTGGATTGGTCCATGGTTCCTTTGCTCCCCCTGCCCGTACGGCCGCCAACGGTACCACCGCTGGTCCTCCCTCCCAGGCCTCCAGAGAGCCGGGTACCATCCGCTCACCCGCCCACTTGGAGGTAGCCGTGTCCCCTCGAGCTCTGCAGAACCTGGTGGGAGGTGCGGGCGCCGACGCCGCCGACGGCGCCACCGTCGACCTCGTCGACCCGTCCACGGGCGAGGTGTTCGCGACCTCGCCGCGCTCCGGCGCGGCCGATGTCGACGCCGCCTGCCAGGCCGCGTCCGCGGCCTTCGAGACCTGGCGGGACACGACGCCGGGCGACCGCCAGCGCGCCCTGCTGAGGTTCGCCGACCTGGTGGAGGAGCACGCCGACGAGCTGGTGGCCCTGGAGTCCGAGAACACGGGCAAGCCCATCGGTCTGACCTCCGAGGAGGAGGTGCCCCCGATGGTCGACCAGATCCGGTTCTTCGCCGGCGCGGCCCGGGTCCTCGAGGGCACGTCGGCCGGTGAGTACATGGCCGGCCACACGTCGTGGATCCGCCGGGAGCCCATCGGGGTCTGTGCTCAGGTGACCCCGTGGAACTACCCGATGATGATGGCGGTCTGGAAGATCGCCCCCGCGCTGGCGGCGGGCAACACCGTGGTGCTGAAGCCGTCAGACACCACGCCCGTGTCGACGATCCGCCTGGCCGAGCTGGCGGCGGAGGTGTTCCCCGACGGCGTGCTCAATGTGATCTGCGGCGACCGGGATACAGGCGCCGCGCTGGTGGCGCACAAGATCCCGCAGATGGTGTCGATCACCGGGTCGGTCCGGGCCGGCATGGAGGTCATGCGCAGCGCCTCTGACGACCTCAAGAACGTTCACCTCGAACTGGGCGGCAAGGCCCCCGTCCTGGTGTTCGAGGACGCCGACATCGAGGCCGCGGCCGAGGCCATCGCCATCGCCGGGTACTTCAACGCCGGCCAGGACTGCACCGCCGCCACGCGGGTGCTGGCCGCGCCGGCCATCCACGACGAACTGGCCGCCGCACTCACCGCCCAGGCCAACGGCCACACCACCGGCCCGCCATCGGACGCGGACGCCGACTTCGGCCCGCTCAACAACGCCAACCAGCTGGAGCGGGTGAGCGGCATCGTCTCCCGGGCGCCGTCGCACGCATCGGTCCTGGCCGGTGGCTCGCAGGTCGGCGAGGCCGGCTACTTCTTCGCCCCCACGGTGATCAGCGGCCTCCGCCAGGACGACGAGCTCATCCAGAGCGAGATCTTCGGTCCGGTGATCACGCTCCAGTCCTTCGCCGACGAGGACGAGGCCCTCCGCCACGCCAACGGCGTCGAGTACGGCCTGGCCTCCAGCGTCTTCACCACCGACCACGCTCGCGCCCTGCGGGTCTCGCGCCGGCTCGACTTCGGCTGCGTGTGGATCAACACCCACATCCCGCTGGTCGCCGAGATGCCCCACGGCGGCTTCAAGCACTCGGGTACCGGCAAGGACCTCAGCAAGTACGGCCTGGAGGACTACACCCGCATCAAGCACGTCATGTCGGCCTTCTGATGCGCGTCCTGCTGGTAGGAGCGGGTGGAGTGGGGTCGGCGTTCGTGAAGATCGCGGCGCGGCGGGACTTCATCGAGGCGCTCGTGGTGGCGGACATCGACGAGGGCCGGGCTGCTGCTGCGGCGGCCTCGTTCGGTGAGCGGGCGAAGGGCGTGGCGCTCGATGCGTCGGACCGCTCGGCCATCGAGGCGGTGCTGGGGGCTGAGGGGTCCACGGTGCTCATGAACGCCGCCGACCCGCGGTTCGTCATGCCGCTGTTCGACGCCGCCTTCGCCGCGGGTGTGGATTACATGGACATGGCGATGTCGCTGTCGCAGCCGCACCCCGAGCGGCCCTACGAGGAGTGCGGCGTGAAGCTCGGCGACGAGCAGTTCGCCGTCGCCGACCGGTGGGAGTCCGCCGGTCGCCTGGCGCTGGTGGGCATGGGCGTCGAGCCTGGCCTGTCCGATGTGTTCGCCCGCTACGCCGCCGACATCCTCTTCGACGACATCGACGAGGTGGGGGTGCGCGACGGCGCCAACCTCGCCGTGGCGGGATACGACTTCGCCCCCACGTTCTCAATCTGGACCACCATCGAGGAGTGCCTCAACCCGCCCGTCATCTGGGAGGCGGACCGGGGCTGGTTCACCACGGAGCCGTTCTCCGGCGCCGAGGTGTTCGACTTCCCCGAAGGCATCGGCCCGGTCGAGTGCGTCAACGTCGAGCACGAGGAGGTCCTGCTCATCCCCCGCTGGATCA
>CAZCVS010000124.1:0-1148 GCA_964501845.1 uncultured Iamiaceae bacterium | reverse complement strand
CACCAGGCGGCGGCACGGCCGACGATTTCCCGATCTTCGGCCAGCCCGACGCGGTCTCTTGCGGGCCGACGGCCGCCGGTATGGTTCTGTGGCACCTGACCAGGAGCCGCCCGGACATTCGCCGCCTTAAGCACGCCTGTGGCAACTGGTGGTTCTCCTTCCCGGAGGGCATCGGGCCCGTCGAGTGCGTCAACGTGGAGCACGAGGAGGTCCTGCTCATCCCCCGCTGGATCAACTGCGACCGCTCGACGTTCAAGTACGGCTTGGGAGACGAGTTCATCGACGTCCTCCGCACGCTCCACAAGCTGGGCCTGGACCGCACGGCGCCGGTGTCGGTGAAGGGCCAGTCCGTCTCGCCCCGCGACGTGGTGGCCGCGTGCCTGCCGGACCCGGCCACGCTCGGCGACAAGATGACCGGCAAGACGTGTGCCGGCACCTGGGTGACCGGCACCGGCAAGGACGGTCACCCGCTGTCGACGTACCTCTACCACGTGGTCGACAACGAGCAGACAATGGCGGAGTACGGCTCCCAGGCCGTCGTCTGGCAGACGGCCATCAACCCGGTCGTCGCCCTCGAACTGGTCGCCAACGGCACCTGGTCCGGCGCCGGCGTCCTCGGCCCCGAAGCCTTCGACAGCGTCCCCTTCCTCAACCTCCTCACCGAGTACGGCTCCCCCTGGGGCCGCAAGGACCTCTGAACGGTCTTCGCCGTGCCCTCGCGACGTCGCGGCCGCTCGATGCGCCAAGCGGACCCGGCACCCGGTGCACCACACACCGACACCGACCGTCGACGAGCTGGCTGCCATGGGGCCGACCGAGCCGCTCCCGCTCCCCGGCGTCCTGATCGAGGTCGACACATCGGTACCCGTGGCGATCGACGCCATCGTCCAGCAGTTCGCCTGCTTCGTGGAACGGCCTTGACCACGGGATACGACGTGCACATCACCTGCAGGGAGGCCTCCGGGGGTGTGATCGGGACATCGCCGGAAACCTCCGTTTGACGAAGATCGGACATGAAACGACGTGAGAAGCGGTGGCTTCACTGTCAGACCCCTCCCGTATCATCAAACACATGTTCGATCGGTTCAGGGATCCGGAGCGGGAGGCGCGGCGGGCGAAGGCCCACGCGCTGCTCGACGCGGTCCTCG
>CAZCVS010000123.1:0-8436 GCA_964501845.1 uncultured Iamiaceae bacterium | reverse complement strand
CCATGACCCGGTCGCGCTGCTCCTGGTTCATGCCGCCGTGGAGCGCCTCGGCCCGGTAGCCCCGGCCGTTGAGCGTCTCGGTGAGCTCGTCGACCTCGCCGCGGGTCTTGCAGAACACGATGGCCGCGGTGGGCGACTCGACATCGAGGATGCGCCCGAGGGCCGCGGCCTTGTGGCTGCGGGCCACCAGGTAGGCGCTCTGGCGGACGCGAGGCGACTCGCCGGCGGCCACGGCCTCGCGGTTGACCTGGATGCGGACCGGGTCCTTGAGGTGGCGCTTGGCGATGGACGCGATCCGCGACGGCATCGTGGCGGAGAAGAGGACGGTCTGCCGCTCGAACGGGCAGGCGTCCAAGATGGCGTCGATGTCCTCGGCGAAGCCCATGTCGAGCATCTCGTCGGCCTCGTCGAGCACCACCAGCTCCACCGCATCGAGCGGGAGCGTGCCGCGGTTGATGTGGTCGACGGCGCGACCGGGGGTGGCCACCACGACGTGGACGCCGCGCTTGAGCACCTTGAGCTGGTGGACGATCGGCTGGCCGCCGTAGATGGGCAGCACGTGGGCGTCGAGCTCGCGGCCGTACTTGTAGATGGCCTCGGACACCTGCACGGCCAGCTCGCGGGTCGGCACCAGCACGAGGGCGATCGGCTCGGCCGACGCCCCGGCGACGATGCGCTCGAGGATCGGGAGGGCGAAGGCCGCGGTTTTTCCGGTGCCGGTGGCGGCCTGCCCCAGCAGGTCCCGGCCGCTGATGATCGGCGGGATCGTCTCGCGCTGGATGGGCGTGGGCTCCTCGTACCCGAGGGTGTTCAGCGCATCGAGGAGCTCGACGCGCAGGCCGAGGTCGGCGAACCCCGAGGTCTCCTCCTCGGGCACGGCGCTGGGTGCCGGACCGGGATCCGGTGTGGTCTCGCCGACGGGCGCAGGGGCCTCGTCGAGGGCCTCGTCAGGGGTCGGCGCCGCGGCGTCGTCAGGCAGATCGGTCATGGTGGCTCCCAATGGTGAGCCGATTCGACGGGCAGGGCCCGAGCAGCGGGCGGCGGTCGTCGGTGTGACTCGAACGGTTGAGCCATCCAGGCTACGTCCTGACCGCTCCGCTTCCCCAGCCCTGGGCTACTCGCCGACCTCCACCGCCACGAGCTCGGCGGTCGTCGAGGCTGGCGGGGCGGCTCCCGTGGGCGAGCTGCCAGGCTGGCCCGATGCCAGCGAGCGCGGACGGCCACGAGCGAGCGCTCGCGGACCGCGGGGTGCGCAAGGGGCTCGGTGCCTACTACACGCCCCCTGACGTGGTCGACGGGGTGCTCGCCCTCGTGCTCGATCCGCTGCTGGCCGCGCGGGCGTCCGGCGGAGTGGGGGCGGTGGCCGCCGTGCGGGTCCTGGACCCGGCCTGCGGGAGCGGCAACTTCCTGGTCGCCGCCGCCCGGCGGATCGCCGCGGCGCTGGTCGGGTTGGGTGTGGATCCGGTCGAGGCAGCAGCCCGGGCTGTCCGGTGCGTGCGGGGGATCGAGATCGACCCGGCCACCGCCCGGGTCTGCCGGGCGAACCTGAAGGTGCTCCACCCCGATGGGGGAGGTCGCAGCATCGTGCGCGGCGACGCGCTGCTCGACGAGGGGCTGGTTCCCACGGGCGGGTTCGATCTGGTGGTCGGGAACCCACCGTTCCTCAGTCAGTTGGCGACCTCGACCGCGCGCTCCCGTGACGATGCCGATGTCCTCCGCGCCCAGTTCGGTCCTGCGGTCGGGCCGTACACGGATCCGGCGGCGGTGTTCCTGCTGGCCTCGCTGGCCGCGGCGCGTCCGGCCGGCGGGGTCGTGGCCCTGATCGAGCCCGTCGCCGTGCTGTCCAGCAGAGATGCCCGAGGGGTCCGCTCCGCCGCGCTCGAGCAGGCGTCGCTCCCGGTGCTCTGGGTCGCCGGCCGCCCGGTGTTCGACGCCGACGTCGAGGTGTGCGCACCGGTGCTGGTCCGCGGGGTCGCGTCGGAGACGACCGCGATCGTGCGGGGCCGCGACTTCCGCTCAGGCCCGGTCGTCGCCGCGCCACTGCCGTCGGCCGAGTCGTGGTCGGCGCTGCTCGCGGCAGCGCAGGACCTGCCGGTGCGGGAGCTCCAGACAGCAGGTGTCGTAGGTGACCTCGCGGATGCCACCGCGGACTTCCGCGACCAGTACTACGGCTTGGCCCATGCCGTCGCAGATCGTGAGGACGAGGCCGGCGGACCGCGGCTGGTCACCAGCGGGCTCATCGATCCCGCACGCCTGCACTGGGGGGAGCGGGCCTGCCGGTTCAACAAGGTCAGCTACCTGCACCCCCGCGTCGACCTCGGCGCGCTCACCACCCCGCTTCAAGAGTGGGCGCGGCGACGGCTGGTGCCAAAGGTGCTGGTGGCGACGCAGACCCGCGTGCTGGAGGCCGTGGTCGACGTGGCCGGAGACCTGCTGCCCTCGGTGCCGGTCGTGACCGTCACCGCCCGCAGCGGTCGGACCGAGGACCTCTGGCGGATCGGCGCCCTGCTTTGCACGCCGCCAGCCACGCTCGTCGCGGCCCGACGGCACCTGGGTGCGGCCCGGAGCGCGTCCGCACTGCGGCTGTCGGCATCGGATGTGCTGGCCCTGCCCCTCCCCGCCGACGAGGACGCGTGGAACCGCGCTGCCGGCGCGTTTGCCGCAGCGTCGGCCGCCGGTGGCGACCGCGACCTCCTCCGGAAGAGCGCCGGGGCGATGGTCGAGGCCTACGCCCTTGGGGTCGACGACGACCTGGTCGCGTGGTGGGAGGCCCGCCTGCCTCAGACCCGGGCAGGCACCTCGGGGCCGTAGGCGGTTCACGCCGGGTGGTTCTGTGGTCCGCGGATCGCCGAGCTGCAGGCCCGCCTCGGTCCCGGCTGACCGTCAGCGGAGGGCTTTGACCGGCAGGGCATCCTGCTTGGTGAGGATCTCGTCGACCAGCCCGTAGGCCACCGCATCCTCGCCTCGGAGGATGAAGTCTCGGTCGATGTCCGCGGCGATGCGCTTTCTGGGCTGCCCGGTGTCCTCGGCGAGGGCGAGCGTCATCCGCTCCCGCATCAGGACCATCTCCCTGACTGCCAGCTCCATGTCCTTGGTCTGGCCCTGGGCACCGCCGTGGGGCTGGTGGATGAGCACCCGGGAGTTGGGGAGGGCGAACCGCTTCCCCTTGGTGCCACCGGCGAGGATCACCGCGGCGGCTGACGCCGCCTGCCCGATGCAGAAGGTGGCGACGTCGCAGCGCAGCAGCTGCATCGTGTCGTAGATGGCGAACAGGGCGGTCATGTCGCCGCCGGGGGAGTTGATGTAGAGCCGGATGTCCTTGCCGGGATCCTCGGCCTCCAGGTGCAGGAGCTGGGCGATGATCAGGTTGGCGACGGTGTCGTCGAGCTGGGTCCCGAAGAAGATGAGCCGCTGGTTGAGCAGCCGGGACCAGATGTCGAAAGCGCGCTCGCCCTTGGCGGTCTGTTCGATGACGGTCGGAACGAGCAGGCTCATGCGAATCTCCTCAAATGCAACTACTGAGTTGCGAATGTACCGGGCGCTGACGTAGAACGCAACCATCGAGTTGCGTGTCTGACGCCGGGTGCCAGCTGGGTTCGGTGGCCCCAAGCTGCCGGGCTCGCTCCGGTCATGGGACGTGTGGGCGAGGGGAGCGCCGTCGCGAATCGGACATTTCGGGGTCTTTCGTGGAAGATGTTGGTATCGAACGGGTGTTCGATACCATGGAGATCATGACGATGACCGCCGAGCTCAAGGACCAGGCGCTGCGGGTGGCGGGGCGGATCGATCCGGAGGTGATGTCGGGCCTGCAGGCCGCGCAGGCGGTGGAGGATCTGGCGATGGCGGAGAAGGCCACGGCGGGCACGCTGCTGTTCGTCGCATTGCGGGTGGCGAAGACGAACGCGTGGCGGGGCCAGGGGTTCAAGACACCGGAGGAGTGGCTGTCGGCGAAGGCGGGCATCTCGGTGCACGAAGCCCGACGGCAGTTGGGCACCGCCCGGAGGGCCGAGGGGCTGGACAAGACGAAGAAGGCGATGAAGGAGGGCCGGCTGTCGCCCGACCAGGCCGATGCGGTGGCCGATGCCGCCACCGCCGATCCGGCTGCGGAAGATGACCTGCTCGATCTGGCGGAGAAGGACACGCACAAGAACCTGCGGGAGGAGGCGCAACGGCGCAAGGCCGCCGCCACCGATTCGGAAGCGCGGGATCGGCGGATCCACCGGGAGCGGTCGAAGCGATCGTGGATCGATGCGGAGGGCGCGTGGAACCTGCGCCTGCGCGGAACCGCTGCCGACGGGGCTCGGTTCGAGGAACAGGTGCGGCCCTTCGAGGAGCAGGCGTTCCGGGCCGGCCGTGCCGACGGCGTGCGGGACACCTTCGACAACCGCGGCTACGACGCCGTCATGGCCCTCTGCGGGGTCCGGCCGCTTCCCGGCACCGCAGTCGAACCTGCTGCGCCCGCAGGGACGCCGATGAAGCGGGCGGGTGGGAACAACGTGAAGGTCATCGTCCGGATCGACCACACCGCACTCGCACGGGGACGCACCATCGCCGGCGAGACCTGTGAGGTCGCCGGGCTCGGGCCGATCTCCGTCGGGGCCGCCAAGGACCTCATGGCCGACGCGTTCCTCGCCGCCGTCATCACCAAGGGCCGCGACGTGATCAACGTCGCCCACCTCGGACGCGGCCCGAACGCCTACCAGCGCACCGCGCTGGAGGCTGCCGGCATCGCCTGCACCAACATCACCTGCAACCGCACGGTCAACATCCAGATCGACCACCGCACGCCCTATGCCGCGGACCCGGTCACCAAGCTCGACAACCTCGACCCCCTCTGCTCTCCTCACTGTCACGACCTCAAGACCCACCACGGCCATCAGCTCGAGGAAGGCGTCGGCCGACGCAGGCTCCTGCCTCCCGATCATCCCGACCACCCCATGCACCGGCCGCCAGCCGTCGGCGGCACGAGTCCACCCGATCGGGTCGAGCAGCCCACCCTCTGCTGAACGCGGCAGAACCGAACCGACCGATGAGCACGACGCTGGTCGTGCCCATCGGGCGCGGCGTGCTGGCTGCATCGCAACTCGACGGTTGCGGATCGGAGCTTGTCTTGGCAGGCTGTCGGGCATGGATCTCGCTGCTGCATCGGTGACCCGTTCGATCGCCCTCGGGGCCTCGGCCGACGCGGTGTGGGCCTCGCTCCGCGATGCCGACGGGCTGACCGGATGGCTCGGCGACGAGATCGACCTCGGCGCCGTCGCGCCGGGCGCGGCGGGCTCCGTCGCCGAGGGCGGCGCGGTCCGGCGGCTCGTGGTGACCGAGGTGGACGAGGGACGGTCCATCGGGTTCGCGTGGTGGGACGAGACGAACCCCGCCGAGGTGTCGACCGTGACCATCGCCCTGGCGCCCGGCACCGACCACACGACCACGGTGACGGTCACCGAGCGGTTGGCCGGCGCTGCCACGGCCTCCATCGGTGCGGCGTCGGTCCGCGACCTGGCTGCCGCCGAGGGTGAGGCCTGGGACCGGCGGCTCCAGGCGCTCGTCGGCGAGTGGACCCCCAGCGCCCTCAGCGCCGCCTCCGTGTGACCAAGCCCACGGCAGCCGAGCGGCGAGCGGCGGCGGTCTTCGACGCGCTCGGCGACGCGACCCGTCGGGAGATCCTGACAGCGGTCGGCCGGCGCGGCCCGGTGACGGCGACCGAGCTCGCCGCCGAGCGGTCGGTGACGCGCCAGGCCATCGTCAAGCACCTCCAACTGCTCAGCACCGCTGGTCTCGTCACCGCCGAGAAGGTCGGCCGAGAGCAGCGCTACACGGTGACGCCGGCCCCGTTGGACGACGCTGCGGGGTGGATGGCGTCGGTCGCATCGGCATGGGACGCCCGTCTCGCGAAGCTGGCCGAGCGTCACACCCGAGCCGCACCGGGAGGGGCGTCCCGGTAGCCTGCGCGCATGCTCTGGCTGTTCCTGCTGTTGATCGTGGCTCCGCTGCTGGAGCTCTACGTGATCATCCAAGTGGCCTCCGTCATCGGCGGGTGGGAGACCATCGCCCTGCTCCTGGTCGAGAGCGCCATCGGCGCCTTCCTGCTCAAGCGCCAGGGCCTGGCCATGCTCGACAAGATCTCTCGGGCGGCGAGCGAGGGGCGCATCCCGAGCAACGAGCTCATCGACGGCCTGCTGCTGCTCGTGGCCGGGGCGCTCATGCTGGCACCGGGGTTCCTGGGCGACGTCCTCGGCTTCCTTCTGATCATCCCGGTGACGCGCCGGCCGTTCCGGGCGCTGCTGCGCAAGCGGTTCGAGAGCGGCAAGTACTCCTCGTTCTTCGCCGCCACCAGCAGCGGACCCGGCGGCGCCCGTTTCGTCGGCACCTTCCGGGCGGGGAGCGGCGGCGGGTTCTTCGACACCACCGGGTCGGCGACCACGAAGGTCGATCCGCCCAGCGGCGAGCTCCAGCCGTGACCGCCGCCGAGCCCGTGGTGCTGCGCGACGCGGCCACCGTGCTGATCTTGCGCGACGGGTACGAGGGCCTCGAGGTCTTCATGCTCCGGCGCAACCTCAACTCGGACTTCGTCGGCGGTGCGTACGTGTTCCCCGGCGGCGCGGTGGACCCCGGTGACCGCCACGCCCACCTCGAGCCGGTCTGCGAGGGTCGCACCGACGCCGATGCGTCACGGCGGCTGGGGATCGAGTCCGGAGGGCTGGCCTTCTGGGTGGCCGCCATCCGGGAGAGCTTCGAGGAGGCGGGGGTGCTGCTGGCCTACGACCTCGACGGCGTGGTCGACCTCGATGACGCCGCGTCGCTGGAGCGCTGGGCCCACCACCGTCAGCAGGTCGACACCGGACAGCTGACGATGATCGATCTGTGCCGCCTCGAACGGTTGCGCCTGGCGGTCGACGGCATGCACTACTTCAGCCACTGGGTCACGCCCGAGGGTGCGCCGCGCCGGTACGACACCCGGTTCTTCCTGGCTGCGGCGCCGTCGAACCAGACCCCGTTGCACGACGACCGCGAGACCATCGCCCACGAGTGGCTGCGCCCGTCCGACGGCATCGCCCGGGCCGAGTCCGGCGAGCTGACGATGATGCCGCCCACGATCGCCAGCCTGAAGGCGATCTCCCGGTTCGACACGGCCGCCGACGCCCTCGGGGCGGCCCGCGAGATCACACACGTGCCCGAGGTCCTGCCCCGCGTCATCGAGGCCGACGGCGGGATCCGCATCGTGCTCCCGGGCGATCCGGCGTACGGCGCGCCCCAGGGCACCCCCGACGCCAGCCTCCAGGGCAACTGGATGCAGGTGGCCGACTCCCGCCTGGTCACCGGCTTCGGCGCATCGGAGGGCACGTGAGCGCCGCCGACACGGCCGCCGACGACCGACCGGACCTGATCCCCGAGGTGCCGATCGCGCTCGGCAAGCTCGTCCGCCGCGTCCTGTGCAACAACCCGGGAATGATGACCGGCCCGGGCACGAACACCTATCTGGTCGGCCAGGACGAGATCGCCGTCATCGACCCGGGGCCCGACGATGCCGACCACCTCGATGCCATCGCCGCCGCGGGCAGCGGGCGGATCCGCTGGATCCTCTGCACGCACACCCACGGCGACCACTCGCCGGGCGCGGCCGGGCTCAAGGAGCGCACGGGTGCCGAGGTCCTGGCGTTCGCCGACCGCGACGGCCTGGTCTGCGACCGCCACCTCGCCGACGGCGACACCATCGAGGGCACCGAGTTCACGTTGCGGGTGATCCACACGCCCGGCCACGCGGCCAACCACATCTGCTTCCTGCTGGAGCGCGACCGCCTGCTCTTCTCCGGTGATCACATCATGGACGGGTCCACCGTCGTGATCACCCCGCTCGACGGCGACATGGGCCAGTACCTGACGTCGCTCGAGCGCCTCCAGGCCTGGTCGCCGAAGCTCAAGGCCATCGCCCCGGCCCACGGCCACGTGATCGACGATCCGGCCGCCAAGCTCGACGACTACATCACCCACCGGCTCGCGCGCGAGGCCCAGGTCCTGGCCACGCTCCGAGGTTTCGGGCCCGACGGCGCCGACACGGCGGAGCTGGTGGCCGCGATCTACACCGACGTGTCGGAGTTGCTCTGGCCGGTCGCCCGCTTCAGCGTGTGGGCCCACCTCCGCAAGCTGGCCGACGAGGGAACGGTGAAGGCCGTCGACCGCGACGACCCCGACACCCGTTGGATCGTGACCTGAGCCCAGCTCGGGAGGCCGGCTCAGCCGAGCGCGCGCAAGATGGCGTCCATCTGGTCGCGGAAGCGGCGGATCTCGGCACGGTGGATCTCCGAGAGATCGGTGAGCTTGGCGGCTCCCTGGTCGGTGAGGGCGAGGACGGCTCGGCGGGCGTCGTCGGGGTCGGTGTGCTTGCGGGTCACCAGGCCCTTGGCCTCGGCTCGGGCCGCGAGCTCGGTGGCTGAGTGC
>CAZCVS010000122.1:0-8522 GCA_964501845.1 uncultured Iamiaceae bacterium | reverse complement strand
GGTCACCCACGGCATGCAGCTGGCCGAGAAGGCGGCGGCCTCGCCCGCCCCGATGGTCACGCTCAACGCTCCGCCGCTCATGCACGGCGCCGCCCAGTGGGGCTCGCTGCGCTTCTTCTTCGAGGGCAACACCGTGGTGTTCGTCCCGAAGTTCTCCGGCGAGGCGATCTGGGACTCGGTCGAGAAGGACGCGGTGAACACGCTCGTCATCACGGGCGATGCCATGGCCCGTCCGCTCACCGAGGCGCTCGAGGCCAACCCCGACCGGTGGGACCTCTCCTCGCTGTTCGTGCTCTCGTCGAGCGCAGCGATCTTCTCGCCCAGCCTGAAGGAGCGCCTCTTCGAACTGCTGCCGGACATCATGATCGTCGACGCCATCGGCTCGTCGGAGGGCGGCATGAACGGCATGGTCGTCCAGACCAAGGGCGAGACCATCGTCGCGTCCGGCGGGGTCACCGTGAAGGCCGGTCGCGACGCGGTCGTGCTCGACGAGGACCTCAACGCGCTGCCCGCGGGGAGCGAGGTCATCGGCAAGCTCGCCCGAGGCGGCAACATCCCCGTCGGCTACTACAAGGACCCGAAGAAGACGGCCGAGACCTTCGTGACCGCGCCGGACGGCACCCGCTACGTGGTCGCCGGCGACTTCGCCCGTCACGAGGCCGACGGGAGCATCACGCTGCTCGGCCGCGGATCGGTGTGCATCAACTCCGGCGGCGAGAAGATCTTCCCCGAGGAGGTCGAGGGTGTCCTCAAGGCGCACCCGGCCGTGTACGACACCCTCGTCGTCGGCGTCCCCGACGAGCGCTGGGGCCAGGCCGTCTGCGCCGTCGTGCAGGTGCGCGGAGGCGAACCGGAGCCGACCCTCGACGAGCTCGCCGAGCACGCCCGCAACCACCTCGCCCGCTACAAGGCCCCCCGCCACCTGGTGTTCGTCGCCGAGATCCAGCGCTCCCCCAGCGGCAAGCCCGACTACCCCTGGGCCTCCGCCCTGGCCAAAGAAGCCATCACCACCGACGCCTGACCCGGCCCACCCGAATCAGGTCACACATGCCGAGCACAGCGGCTCACACGACCTGATTCGGGGGCCTCAGCCGGATCAGGTGCCGGTGAAGTTGGGCTTGCGCTTCTCCTTGAAGGCGCGGGGCCCTTCCTTGGCGTCGTTGGTGTTGAAGATGATCGGCTCGCCGATGGTGAGCTCGTGGGCCAGGCCGTCGGCCTCGGTCATCGCCGCGGTCTCCCGCATGGACTTGAGCACGGCGGCCACGGCGAGCGGGCCGTTCTCGGCGATCATCTCGGCCAGCTCGCGGGCCTTGTCCATGGCCTGGCCATCGGGCACGACGTGGCCGATCAGGCCGATCTCCTTGGCCTCCTGAGCGGAGATGAGCCGCCCGGTGAGCAGCAGGTCCGCCGCGTTGGTGAAGGCGATCTGACGCTGGAGCCGGACGGTGGAGCCGCCGAGGGGGAACAGGCCTCTGCGGACCTCGGCGATGCCGAGCTGGGCCGACTCGCCGGCCACCCGGATCTCGGTGGCCTGGAGGATCTCGGTGCCGCCGGCGACGCAGTAGCCCTCGACCGCGGCCACGATCGGCTTGTTGGGACGGCCGTGGCGCAGCAGCGCCTTCCAGTGCAGGTCCGGGTCCTCGCCCATGCGGGCGGCCTCCTCCTCGGAGAAGCCCGCCGCCAGTGCCTTGAGGTCCATGCCGGAGCAGAAGTCGCCGCCGGCACCGGTCAGGATGCCGACCCGAAGCTCGGGGTCATCGTTCAGCGTCTTCCAGGCATCGGCAACGCCGACGAGCATGGTCGGGCTGAAGGCGTTCTTGGCCGCCGGCCGGTTGAGGGTGACGGTGAGGACGTGGCCGTCCCGCTCGGCGATGAAGTGCGGCTCTTCTGCGATGACATCTGACATACCGTCAGACTAGAACACGTTCTACTTCGCGACCATCTCCGCGGCGCCGCGTGCCAGCCGGTCCGACGAATGCGACGCATCGGTCTGTGGCGGGCAGCCCGGCGTCCGGCCAGGCTCGGGATCTCGACCAGGGATCGCCGTCCGCGCTGACCGGGTCCTCCGATGGCGCCGCGGGCGCTCGTCCCCCGTCGGCCGACCGCGGCCGCCGGCTCATTCTCACCGCGGAGGTTCCCGCATGCACCTGTCCTCGACCACTCCCCTCGCGCTCGCCGTTCGCCGCCGGCGCTCGCTGCTCCTCGCCCTCGCCCTCACCGTCCTCGCGGCGGCAGGCGCCACGGCGTGCGATCCTGTCCCGCCCGCTCCCCCTGGCGGCACCGCTGCCGACTGCCGCGACGTGGCGTGGGGCTCGGGCGCCAAGCGCGCCGTGAGCCTGTCACCGGCCGAGATCCGTCGGGTCCGCGCCGGCTCGCACCGCTGCTTCGACCGCATGGTCGTCGACCTCCGCTCGGGGCCGGCCGCCGGCTGGCACGTCCGCTACCACGAGGTCACCCGGCCCGGCGTCGGCGGGGCCATCTCGCTGCGAGGCAACGCCGACCTCGAGGTGGTGGCCCTGGCCCCCGCCTACGGATCCACCGGCACCTCGATCTTCCGTCCGGCCGACCGGGCCGAGGTGGTCGACGTGTCGGGCTTCCGCACGTTCCGCCAGATCGCCTACGCGGGCAGCTTCGAGGGCGAGACCACCTTCGGCATCGGCGTGCGCAGCCGCCTCCCGTTCCGGGTCTTCGCCGTATCGGGCCCCTCCGGCACCAAGCTCGTGGTCGACGTCGCCCACCGCTGGCCGTGACCTCCGTTGAGGTCGTGGCGGATCCATGCCATGGTTGTGGCATGGCACGGATCCGCGTGAGCACCACCGTCGACGAAGCGCTGCTGACCGAGGCCCGACGCCTCCGACCGGTGAAGGATGCCGAGCTGCTCGACGAGGCCTTGCGGGGCCTGGTCCGGCTGCACCGAGAAGCGGAGATCGACGCCGAGTACGCAGCCGCCTACACCGCACATCCCATCGACGAGCCTGACGAGTGGGGCGATCTCGCGGCGTTCCGCCGAGCGATCGGTGCGAGGAAGACGTGACGGCGACCCCCACCCGAGGCGAGCTCTGGTGGGGAGACTCGCGTGAGCACGGACGTCGTCCCATGCTGGTCCTGACGCGGGACGAGGCGATCCCGCGCCTGGGGCGCACCCTCGTCGCCCTGTGCACGACGAACGTCCGCGGTCTGCGCAGCGAGGTCCTGCTCGACCCCGAGCACGACCCGGTCCCGCAAGCGACCGCTGTCAACCTCGACTCCATCGAGAGCGTCGACCTCCCATCGTTGGTCCAGCGAATGGGGCGCCTCAGCTACGACCGCATGCAGGAGGTGTGCGCCGCCTTGGAGGTCGCCGTCGGCTGCAGCCGCTGACCCAGCGCATCAGCTCTCGGTTCGACGTCCTGGCTCGCACGCTCCGGCGGGAGATGTGCGACCGTTGCCGTCATGAGCCGTCTCCCCGACCTCGACCCCGACGACCTGAGCGAGGCGCAGGAGCGCCTCGCTCAGTCGCTCCAGAACCGACCAGAGGTGCAGGCCCACGGGCTGGTCGGACCGTTCGCCGTGTGGATGCAGGCGCCCGAGCTGGGCGAACCGCTGGCCGCGCTCGGCACGGGCATCAGGTTCGGGGCCTCGCTGCCGGCCAACGCGACCGAGGTCGCGATCTGCACGACCGGCACGTTCTACGGGTCGAGCTTCGAGGTCGCCGCCCACCGCCCGCTGGCGATCCGTGCGGGCGTCGATGAAGCCGCTCTGGACCGGCTCGCCGCCGGAGCAGATCCCGGGTTCGTAGGCGACGATGCCATCGCCTACGCCGTGGCCTCCGAGCTCCTCGATACCCACACGATCAGCGGGCCGACCTACCGCGACGCGGTGGAGCGGTTCGGTGCGCAGGGTGTCGTCGAACTGGCCACGACGGTCGGCTACTACGGCCTGAACGCCCTGCTGCTCAACGCCTTCGAGATCCCGCTCGCCCCCGGCATGGAGGACCCGCTCCCCGCCCGCTGACCCCGAGGTCCAGAAGCCTGGCTACTTGTCGAGCTTGGCTTCGATGCGGGCGAGAGCGTCGACGATGCGGTCGGTCTGGGCCTGCTGCTCGACCACCATGCGGGCCAGCCAGAAGCGCAGGAGGCGGGCCAGCGAGAAGCGGATGAACAAGCCGACCCCGATGATGGCCAGGCCGAGGCCCAAGATGCCGCCGGAGAGCAGCATCGGGATCTGGTCGGCCACGTACTTGGAGCCGGAGGCGTTCCAGTAGGCGACGACGATCAAGATCACGCCGATGATCGGGAGGATCAAGCCGAGCTTGAGCAGCAGCCCCTCGGCGTCGGCTGACGGCTCGGGGACGTGGAGATCCTCGACACCCGACTCGAGGCGGTCGGCGGCGCTGGGCTCGTGGAGGGCGGTGGGGTCGGTCATGTGGATGCTCCGAGGTAGGCGGCCGAGAGCTCGGCCTCGAGGTCTGAGGGTGGACCGGCGGCGACGACGGTCCCGTGCTGCATGATCACGGCGTGATCGGCGACGCCGAGCACGGTGCGGGCGAACTGCTCGACCACCAGGATCGACACCCCTTCGGTGGCGATGCCGGCGACGATCTCGTAGAGCTCGGCGACGATGAGCGGCGCCAGGCCCATCGACAGCTCGTCGATGATGAGCAGGCCGGGGTCGGTGGCGAGGCCCCGGGCCATGGCGAGCATCTGCTGCTCACCGCCCGAGAGGGTGCCGGCCACCTGGCCGATCCGCTCGCCGAGGCGGGGGAAGCGGGCGACGGCGGACTCGATGATCGCCTCGGCGGGCATGCCGCGGTAGCTGGCCATCACCAGGTTCTCCCGCACGGTGAGGCTGCGGAACACGCCTCGTCCCTCGGGGATGGTGCAGAGGCCGAGGCGGGCCAGCTCGTCGGGCTTGACCCCGTTGACGTGGCGGCCGCCGACGTGGACGCAGCCCTTCGACGCCGGGTGCTGGCCGGTGGCGACGAGCAGCGTGGTGGTCTTGCCGGCGCCGTTGGGCCCGAGCAGGGCGACGACCTGACCGCGCGGGACCACCAGGTCGATGCCGTGCAGCACCTGGATGCGGCCGTAGGAGGCGTGGACGTTGCGCAGCTCGAGCAGCGGCGCGTCGGAGGTGGTCATCCGGGCGCTCCTGGGTCCTGGCCGAGGTAGGCGTCGATGACCTCCGGGTTCTTCTGCACCTCGATGGGGCTGCCGGCAGCCAGCACCTCGCCGAAGTTGAGCACGGTGATCTGGGCGCACAGGCGCATCACGAGGGGCACGTCGTGCTCGACCAGCAAGATGCCCAGCCCATCACCGGTCAGGTCGACCAGGATCTCCGCGAACCGGTCGGTCTCGTGCTCGTCGAGCCCGGACGCCGGCTCATCGAGCAGCAGGACCCGCGGGTCGCAGGCCAGCGCCCGGGCCAGCTCGACCAGGCGGGCGGATCCGGTGGACAGCGAGTCGGCGCGCTGGCCGGCAACCGCGGTGAGCCCGACCCGTTCCAGAAGCTGGTCGGTGAGCCCCCCCGGGTCGGCACCGGCCCGGGTGCGTAGCTCGGCCGCAGTGAGGACATTGTCGCGCACCGTCAGCGACCCGAAGAGCTCCAGGCGCTGGAACGTGCGGGCGATGCCGCCGCGGGCCCGCTGGTGGGCCGACATCGTGGTGATGTCGTCGCCGTCGAGCAGCACGCGGCCTCGGGTTGGGGCCTGGAGCCCGGTGATCACGTTGAAGGTGGTGGTCTTGCCGGCGCCGTTGGGTCCGATCAGCCCGCAGATCTCGCCGGCATCGACCGTGAGGCTGACGCCGTTGACGGCCAGGTGCCCGCCGAAGCGGACGGCGATCTCACGCGTCTCGAGGATCGGCATGGCACCTCCCCCAGCTGAGGCCGAGCTCGGCGTCGATCGCGGCGACCTCGTCGCGGCCGAGCGACCCACCGCCGGCGAGCACCAGTTCGGGCACGACCTCCGGCGGCGGCGGGGAGAGCAGCTCCATCGCCCGGCTGCGGTCGGGGTCGGGTGCCGTGGCCGAGCGCTTGGCCCACGCGGCACGCACCTTGTCGGCGGTCTGGGCGATGGCTCCGTCAGGGTTGGCGGCGAGGCTGATGCCGGCGAGGCCCGGCAGGACCGTCATCAGGTTCTTCAGCGCCGGGTAGGTGTCGCCAATGAGCGGGAACATCGCGTACAGCATCGCTCCGAGCAGGACGCCGGCGATGGCGGCGATGCCGCCGACCACAGCCATGAGGACGAGCGGCAAGCCCGGGAGGGCGCCCTGGAGCAGGGCGAACTGCTCGGTGCCGACCTTGCCGCGCCAGCCGCCCAGCAGGGCGCCGCCGAGGCCGGCGATGGCCGCGGAGAGGGCGAAGACCTGGAGCTTCAGGCGGGTGAGGTCGAGGCCGAGGGTGGCGCACGCCGCGGGGCTGTCCTTCATGGCCTGGAGGCGGCGGCCGAACGGTCCGCGCCGCAAGAAGGTGACCAACAGCCCGAGCAGGACGAAGACCACCGCCATCAGCACCAGGTTGGCCCGGTTGCTGCTGGTGTCGATGGGGCCGATCTGGAGCCGCTCGTAGGAGGCGTCGCCCTGGGCGAAGACCGGGATGCCGGCGAACACCGCCTTCTCGCAGAACAGGGCGAAGGCCATCGTGGACAAGGCGAGGTACAGGCCCTTGAGGCGCAGGGCCGGGAGGGCGACGAGCCCGCCGACCACCCCGCAGATCACCACGACGAGCACGAGCGCGAGCGGGTTGCCGTCGCTCCCCCACTGGTACATGACGAGCGCGCCGATGCCGGCGAACGCCAGCGGGGCGAGGGAGATCTGCCCGCCGTAGCCCATCAGGGGCACGAGGGAGAGGGCCACGATCCCGAGCGCCAGGCCGTACCCGACCGAGTCCAGCGCGGAGCCGTCCATCAGCGACGGCACGATGAACGCGGCGGCGACCAGCGCGGCCGACGCCAGGTACACCGACCGCATCGACGGGCTCGGCACCCGGCTGCGGTCGGGCTGGCGGTGGAAGATCGACGCCTTCTCCTGCGGGAGCACCAGCAGGGCGACGAAGAGCATGATGACCGGGACGGTCTCCACGGTGATCCACCCGGCGAGCGTGTGCAGCAGCCCGGCGATCCGGTCCGGGACCCACCCCGGCTCGGTGCCGGGGGCCATCCACGAGTTGATGTCGGTGGAGTACCGGGCGGCGGCCTCGCGCAGCAGCCCGAGGATCACGGCGCCGACCACGGTCAGCGGGAGGCTGCGCAACCGGCCGACCACCGCGGCGGCGTAGGCGTTGATGACCAGGAGGGTGAGGGTGGTCTGGTCAAGGGTGAGGATCGGCGCGATGAGCACGCCGGCGACCGCGGCGAGCATGCACCCGACCGCCCACGACAGCGAGGAGATCCGGTCGGGCGAGACCCCGTTGAGCCCGGCCAGCTCGCGGCTGTCGACCACGGCGCGCATGGCCACCCCGACCCGCGTGCCGTACAGGAGGATGCGCAGGAAGACCGCCACCAAGATGGCGACCACGAACACCACGATCTGGTGGTAGTCGACACCGACCCCGAGGATCCGCACCACCTCGCCGTCGAAGAACCGGGGCAGCTTGCGGGACTCGGCTGGCGACCACACCACGGTCGCCAGCTGGATCAGTGCGACCAGCAGACCGATGGGCACCACGATGCGGGTGATGGGCGACGCGTCGTGGAGCCGCCGCATCAGGACCTTGTCGATGACGAACCCGAACGCGGGAGCGAACACGAACAGGGTCAGGACCAGGGCGAGCCACACCGGCAGACCCCACGCCGCAGGCGAGCTGAGCTGCCAGTAGACGAACGCCGCCCACATGGCGACCGCGCCGTGGGCGAAGTTGAAGATGCCCGACGTCTGGTAGGTGACGACGAGGCCGCTGGCCGCGACGGCGTAGATGGCCGCGCTGGCGAGGCCGAAGACCAGGAGGGCGCCGAACTCGTCCACCTCAGTCGGTCTTCAGCATGGCGCCGCCGCCGAAGTCGTCCTCGAGGTCGAACCGGTAGCTGTCGTCGCAATCGAACGCCGTCGGCTCCTCAGGCCACAGGCGCACGAACTCGCCCCCCACGACCTGCGAGTACATGAAGCAGCTGGAGCCCTTGTTGGCCCCCGGGTCGGAGAGGAAGTGCAGGCCACCGCCGTCCCACTCGTGGATGCCGTGCAGCTCATCGAGGAGGTTGGCGCGGGTGAGATCGTTGCCCAGGGCCTTGGCAGCGGTGGAGAACAGGAGACCGGCCGAGAAGGCCTGGACGCCGAGCGAGGTGGGCTGGACCTTGGTGCCCACCTCCTCGTAGGCGGCCATGTAGGCCTGGAGGGCCGGCGAGTCGTCGACCTCTTCGAAGGGCACCGTGTTGAGCTGGACGATGGCGCCCTCGGCGCCGGGCTCGGCGAGGAGCTCGGGGTCGTAGTACTGCTGACCGAGGTCGACGACCTCCGGCGCGAAGCCCTGGGTCTTCATGTCCCGCAGGAGCTTGGCGGTCTCCGACGTGGCCGACACCATGGTCACCCACTCGACGCCCTTGGCCTTCATCT
>CAZCVS010000121.1:0-8613 GCA_964501845.1 uncultured Iamiaceae bacterium | reverse complement strand
CCCGCCAGCGCTTCTTCGGCGTCCCGATCCCGCTCTGGTACCGCCTCGACGCCGACGGCCAGCCCGACCACGACGACCCGATCCTCCCCGACGAGTCCACGCTGCCCATCGACCCGCAGTCGCACATCCCGCCCGGGTACACGGAGGACCAGCGCAACCAGCCCGGGGGCTTCGCGGCCGATCCCGACATCATGGACACCTGGGCCACCTCGTCGCTCACCCCGCAGATCGCCACCGGCTGGGAGGAAGATCCGGAGCTGTTCGCCCGGACCTTCCCGATGGACATGCGCCCACAGGCCCACGAGATCATCCGCACCTGGCTGTTCTCCACGGTCGTGCGCAGCCACTACGAGCACGGCCAGGTTCCCTGGGCCAACGCGGCGCTGTCGGGGTGGATCCTCGACCCCGACCGCAAGAAGATGTCGAAGTCGGTCGGCAACGTCGTGGTCCCCACCGACCTGCTCGAACAGCACGGTGCCGACGCCGTCCGCTACTGGTCGGCCAACGGCCGGCCCGGCACCGACACCGCGTTCGACACCGGGCAGATGAAGATCGGTCGGCGCCGGCGATGCCCCTGCTGATGCGCCGGTCACCGAGCCCATCGACCTGGCGATGCTGGCCGAGCTGGCCCAGCTCGTCGACGACGCCACCCGCGCCTTCGAGGACTTCGACTACGCCCGCTCGCTCCAGCGCACCGAGGACTTCTTCTGGCGCTTCTGCGACGACTACCTGGAGCTGGTCAAGGCCCGCGCCTACCGAGACGACGACCCGGCCGCGGTCTCGGCCCGGGTCGCGCTGCGCACTGCGGTCTCCACCCTCCTGCGGCTGTTCGCCCCCATCGTCCCGTACGTCACCGAGGAGGTCTGGTCCTGGTGCCAGGCCCCCGACGGTCCGCTGCCCGGGTTCACCAGCGACTCGATCCACCGCGCCGCCTGGCCCACCTCGGGCGAGCTGCGGGCGATGGCCGCCGACGGCTCGAGCGCCGACGGCATCCCCTCCCCGCTGGTCGTCGCCGCCGACGTCCTCAGCCGGATCCGCAAGGCCAAGTCCGACGCCAAGGTCTCCCAACGGGCCGAGGTCGCCCTCGTCACGGTCACCGACACCTCCGACCGCCTGATCGCGCTGGCCGCCGCCGAAGGCGACGTGAAGGCCGCCGGCTCCGTGACCGAGCTGGCAACGGCCGAGCTCGACGGCACAGGTGAGGGCACCGTCGACGTCGTCCTCGCCCCGGTCGCCGAGGCCGAGCCCGCGTGAAGCCGGGCCCGTCGGGCCCCAAGCGCGACGGCTGGCTCGACCAGCCCCACCCGAGCCGCCTCGACCCGGGCCACCCGCTGCGGGACGAGATCGGTGCCCGCCACGCCCGCGCCGTCGCCGCCGGCCTGTCCACCTACGTCGACCCGACCACCGGCTACGCGGTGCTGACCGCCGCCTACCTGGACGAGCGCGGCTACTGCTGCAGCCAGGGCTGCCGCCACTGCCCGTGGGAGGGCGCGGCCGCTGAGTAACCCCACCGCCCGAACTTCGTAGGTCAGAGCTCCCGAGCGGGCGGTCTCACCTACGAAGTTCGGATGGATTGATCACTGATACCGATGGAGGCTTTGTGCACCATCTTGACCAGCGATTCAGCGGGTAGGGTCCAGGGCGACCTCCCCGCCCGCCCCCAGCGAAGGAACCGTCGCCATGGATGTGGTCACCCTCTCCCGATGGCAGTTCGGGATCACGACCGTGTACCACTTCTTGATGGTGCCCCTGACGATCGGGCTGGGGCTGACCGTGGCGTACTTCCAGACCCGCTGGTACCGCAGCGGCGACGAGGCCTACCTCCGCCTCACCAAGTTCTTCGGGAAGCTGTTCCTCATCAACTTCGCCATGGGCGTCGTGACCGGCATCGTGCAGGAGTTCCAGTTCGGGATGAACTGGGCCAACTACTCGCGGTTCGTCGGCGACGTGTTCGGCGCTCCACTGGCGATGGAGGCCCTCGTCGCCTTCTTCCTCGAGTCGACGTTCCTCGGGCTGTGGATCTTCGGGTGGGACCGGCTCTCGCCCCGCCTCCACCTCGCCACCATCTGGGCGGCGGCCATCGGCGCCACGCTCTCGGCGTACTTCATCGTCGCCGCCAACTCCTGGATGCAGCACCCAGTGGGCGCCATCTACAACGCCGAGACGGGCCGGGCCGAGATGACCGACATCTGGGCCGTGCTCACCAACTCGACCACGCTGGCCGCCTACCCGCACGTGATCGCCGGCGCGCTGCTCACCGCGGCCGTGTTCGTGGGCGGCATCTCCGCGTGGCTGCTGATGCGGGACAGGCCGATGCCGGCCGCCGACCGCAGCGCGCTGCACAAGGCGGTCCGCACGTCGATCTACCTCACGTTCGCCATGGGCATCGCCGTGGCGGTCAGCGGCGACTACCAGGCCAAGCTCATGTTCGAGCAGCAGCCCATGAAGATGGCCGCCGCCGAGGCGCTGTGCGAGACCGAACAGCCCGCCGGCCTGTCGGTGTTCGCGGTGGGCGACGTGAGCGCCGAGTGCGACGTCCGCACCATCGTCATCCCCCGGCTCCTGTCGTTCATGGCGACCGGCACCTTCGACGGGGAGGTCGAGGGCGTCAAGGACATCAACGCTCGGTACCGCGAGCAGTTCGGGCCCGGCGACTACCGACCCAACCTGGTGATCACCTACTGGGGCTTCCGGGCGATGATCGGCTTCGGTGCCATCGCCAGCTTCGGCGCCGTCGTGGCCTGGTGGAAGACGCGCAGGGGTCGGCAGCTGCCGACCGACAAGCGGTGGCTGCGCATCGGATCGATCGCGGTGATCGCCACGCCGTTCCTCGCCAACGCCTTCGGGTGGATCTTCACCGAGATGGGACGCCAGCCGTGGGTGGTCGCACCCAACCCCGACGGCCTCCTCGAGCTGCGGCTGATGACCCGCGACGCCGGCTCGCCGGCCGTGTCCAGCGCCATGGTCGTCACCACGCTGGTGGGGTTCGCCCTGCTCTACGGGATCCTGCTGGTGGTCGAGCTGTTCCTGCTGCGGCGCTACGTCATGGCCGGGCCCGAGGGCGTCATGCCCCACGCCCCCCAGCCCGACCCCGAACCCGACGGCGATGGAGACGGCGACGACGCTCCCCCCACCGACGACCAGCCCACCCGCGACGAGGAGGCCGACGTGTTGGCCTTCGCCTACTGATCGGGGCCGTGATGGAGCTCACCACCTTCTGGTTCATCCTCATCGCCGTCCTCTGGACGGGGTACTTCTTCCTCGAGGGCTTCGACTTCGGCGTCGGCATGCTGCTGCACCCCTTCGCCGAGGACGACACCGAGCGCCGGGTCCTCATCAACACCATCGGGCCGGTGTGGGACGGCAACGAGGTCTGGCTGATCACCGCCGGCGGCGCCACCTTCGCGGCGTTCCCCAACTGGTACGCCACCTTGTTCTCGGGCTTCTACCTCGCCCTGTTCCTGATCCTCGTCGCGCTCATCTTGCGCGGGGTGGCGTTCGAGTACCGCGGCAAGGTCGACAGCGACACCTGGCGCCGGCGCTGGGACCTCGCCATCGCGTTCGGCTCGTGGGTGCCCGCCGTGCTGTGGGGCGTGGCCTTCGCCAACATCGTCGCCGGGGTGCCGATCGACGAGAACGGCGACTTCACCGGCAGCTTCCTCACCCTGCTGAACCCCTTCGCGCTCCTCGGCGGCGCGGTCACGGCATCGCTGTTCCTGCTCCACGGCCTGCACTTCATCGCCCTCAAGACCGAGGGCGGGATCCACGACCGGGCCAAGCGCGATGCCGCTCGCCTGGCCCCCGTCACCATCGCCCTCGGAGCCGCGTTCTTGATCTGGAACCAGCTCGAGCGAGGCGAGACGTGGACCTGGGTCCCCGTGCTGACCGCCGCCGTCGCGCTCGTGGCGTCGATCCCGGCCATCCGCGCCGGGCGCGACGGCTGGGCCTTCGCCGCCACCGGCGTGGCCATCGCCGCGGCGGTCGTCGCCCTGTTCGGCTCGCTGTACCCCGACGTGATGCCCAGCACCACCGACCCGGCGTTCAGCCTCACGGTCGACAACGCCAGCTCCACGGCGTACACGCTGCGGATCATGAGCTGGGTCGCCGTCGTGATGACGCCGGTGGTCCTCGGCTACCAGGCGTGGTCCTACTGGGTCTTCCGCAAGCGCATCGGCACCCGCCACATCCCGGCCGTCCACGTGCCCGACGCGCCGCCTGCTCCGGGACCGGCATGATCAGGGGGTGACCGACCGCACGGCCCCCGAGACGAGGGGGCCCATCGACCCGCGCATCGTCGCGCTGTCGGCTGCGCTGCGCACCCACCTGGTGGCGTGCGGGGCGCTCGCGGTGCTCACGGCGGGCGCCATCCTCGTGCAGGCCGAGGCCCTCAGCCGCCTGCTCCCCCGCCTGGTCGACGGCGATGCCGCCGCGACCGGCCCGCTCGTCGCCTGGCTGGCCGCGGTGGCGGTCGTGCGAGCCATCGCCACCGGGCTGACCGAGCGCTCCTCGACCCGGGCCCTGCTCGCCACCCGGCGCACCGTCCGGCGGCGGGTCCTCGACCGCCTCGCCCACCTGCGCCCCGACCAGCGCGCCCACCTCGGCCCCGCCCAGGTCGGTTCCCTCACCGGGACGGCGCTCGACGCCCTGGACCCGTGGGTGCGGTCCTACCTCCCCAGCCTGATGCTCGCGGTCGTGGTGCCCGTCGCGGCGGGGCTGCGCATCCTCGGGACCGACCTGCTCTCGGCGGTCATCTTGGCGATCGTCGTGCCGCTCATCCCGATGTTCATGGTGCTCATCGGCCGGGCCACCGAGCACCGCGCCGCCACGCAGTGGGACGCGCTGCAGCGCCTGGCCGGCCGGTTCCTCGACGTCGTCACCGGGCTGCCGACGCTGCGGCTGTTCGGCCGGGCGGAGGCGCAGGTGGAGCGGGTCCGGGTCGTGACCGACCGGTACCGCACGGCCACGATGAGGACCCTGCGGATCGCCTTCCTCTCCGCCCTGGTCCTGGAACTGCTCGCGGCCCTCTCCGTGGCTCTGATCGCCGTCTCGCTCGGGATCCGCCTGACGCAGGGGTCGATGGAGCTCCAGACCGCGCTCCTCGTGCTGCTGCTGGCGCCGGAGTGCCTGCTGCCCATCCGGAAGGTGGGCGCCGCCTTCCACGCCGCCGCGGCCGGCACCGACGCCGCCGCGGAGATCACCGACGCCCTCGCCCTGCCGGTCGTCGTCGCCGGGTCCCAGCCGCTGCCCGGGGCCGGCTCCCTGGTGGCCGCCGACGTGTCGCTCGTCGACCCGGTGCGGGGCGTGCGCCTCGAGCCGACCTCCCTCGCCCTCGAGCCCGGACGCCTGGTGGCGGTCACCGGTCCGAGCGGCGCCGGCAAGTCGACGCTGCTCGATGTGCTGCGCGGCTCGCTCACCCCGTCCACCGGCACGGTGGCACTGGGCGGGGTGGCGGTCGAGGACCTCTCGCTCGCGGACCGCGCCGCGGCGATCCGCTGGTGCACCCAGCACCCCCACGCCATCGGTGCAACGGCCATGGCCTCCGCCGCGCTCGGCCACGGGTCCGGGCCGGAGGTCGACGATGCCGTCCGGGCCGCGCTTGACCAGCTCGGCGTGCTCGGGCTGGCGGACGCCTCCCCCGCCGCGGTGTCCGGCGGGGAGCGGCGGCGGATCGCCATCGCCCGGGCCCTCGTGGGCGTCCACCTGGGGACGGTGCGCTTCGTGCTGTTCGACGAGCCCACCGCCCAGCTCGACGACGAGGCGGCTGGCCGGGTCGTCGCCGCGCTCCGGTGGGCCGCGGCGCAGGGCGCGGGCGTCTTGGCCGTGACCCACGACCCGGTCCTCGCCGCGGCCGCCCACGAGCGCCACCCCCTCCAGACCGCCACGGCCGGAGCCGCGGCCCCGCCCGACGACGGGCTGCCGGTCCTCGCCGCCGAGCTGCTCCCGGTCGGGCGCCACGATCCGGAAGCCCCGCGGCCCGAGCGCTTCATCGCTCCGAGCGCCACGGTCGCCGTCACCGACCTCGCGACCGGACCCGATCCATCGGGCGCCGATGCGGTCCGGTGGCTCCTGCGGACCGCTCGACCGCAGCGCGCCCGGCTCATCGGCGCCCAGGCGCTGGGCGTGCTCACCGAGGTGTGCACCGTGGGCCTCGCCGCCACCGCGGCGTGGCTGATCGTGCGGGCCGCGGAAGAGCCCAGCTTCGCCGACCTGGCCATGGCCGCCGTGGCGGTCCGGGCTTTCGCCCTGGGCAAGGGCGTGCTCCGCTACACCGAGCGGCTGGCGTCGCACGATGCCACCCTCCGGCTGCTGGCCGAGCTCCGCTCCACGGTGGTGGACCGGCTGACCCGGCTCTCGCCCACCGGCCTCCCCGACGGCGGGCGAGGCGAGCTGCTGACCCGCCTGATCGACGACATCGACCGCCTCCAGGACCTGTTCCTGCGGGTCCTCGGCCCGCTCGCCACCACGCTGGTGGTGGCGGTGGGCGCCGCCGCGGTGGCCGGGTGGATCGACCCGGCCGCCGGCGCCGCGCTGCTTGCCGCGGTGGCCGTCGCGGGGATCGCCCTGCCCCTGGCGAGCCACCGGGCCGCCACCACCGACGGCGCGACGCTCGCCGCGGCCCGCGGAGCCACCGCCGCGACCACCGTCGAGCTCGCCGAGCACGTCGATGAGCTCGTGGCCTGCTCCGCCGAGGCGGCGTGGCGAGTGCGCATCGAGGAGGAGGCCGACGCCGCCGATGCCGTCGAGCGCCGGCTCGGCCGCCTGACCACCGCGGTCGCGGCCGCCGGTGCCGCCCTGCCGGCCGCGGCGTGCGCCGCCGTGGTGGCGGCAGCAGGGGTCCCCGGTCCCGGATCGGGCCTGTCGGGACCGGAGCTCGGGGTCCTCGTCCTGCTCCCCCTCGCGGTGCTGGAGCTGCTCGTGCCGCTCAGCGCCGCGGGCACCGTCCTCGCCCGGGTCCAGGCATCGGCCGTCCGGGTCCTCGCCCTGCTCCAGCGGCCCGACCCCGTGGTCGAGCCCGCCCACCCGGCGCCGCTCCCCGAACGGGGGGACCTCGTGCTCGATCAGGTGGCGGTGGGCTGGCCGGGTCGGCCCCCGCAGGTGACGGCGATCGACCTATCCGTCCCGATCGGAGGTCGCGCCCTGGTCACCGGTCCCAGCGGCTCGGGGAAGTCCACCCTGGCGGCCACGCTCGTGGCGTTCCTCACCCCGTCGGCGGGTGAGTACCGCATCGGCGGCGCCCCGAGCACCGCGCTGGGAGGCGAGTCGGTCCGCCAGCTCGTCACCTGGTGCCAGCAGGACCCCTGGTTCGCGGACACCACGGTGGCCGACAACCTCCGCGTCGCCCGGCTCAGCGCCACCGACGACGAGCTGCGCCGCGCCCTCGCGGTGGTGCACCTCACCGACTGGCTCGACCGCCTGCCCGACGGCCTCGACACCCGCCTCCAGCGCGATGCCACCGCCATGAGCGGCGGCGAGCGCCAGCGGCTGGCACTGGCGCGAGCTCTGCTGGGCGGGCACCGGGCGGTCGTCCTCGACGAACCGACGGCGCACCTCGACGCCCCCACCGCCGCGAGCGTCCTGCGCGACCTCCTTGCCGCGACCCGTGATCAGGCCGTCGTCCTCATCGGGCACGAGACCGCGCCGCCGGGCGCGCCGGGACCCGGTGACCTGCCGGTGCACGTCCTGGTGCCGGCGGTCGGGGGCGGCTCCACGTGGGAGCCCGCGCCGGATTCAGTTCAGCGGTGAGGCACCGCTGCCCAGGCCGAAGTACAGGGCGAGGATGAGCCCGATCACCAGGCCGACCCCGATGGGCACCAGCACCCAGGCGTCGCCGCCCGAGCCGTGGTCGTCGTGACCGTCGTGGCCGTGGTCGTCATGCGCATCGACGGCGTGGGAGTCGTGACCGGAAGCCATGGGCCCAGCATCGCCCACCAGCCGGGGTCACCGCCACCTGAGGGACCGAACGCGATGCCTGGCCGGCCGCGCTAGCGGACGAAGGTCGACGGCGGGAGATCGATGCCAGCCTCGGCGAGCGATTCGGCGATGCGAACCCGCAGAAGCCGGCTGACCCGCCACTGCGCACCCGGCCGGGTCTTGCCCTGGACCCGGATGGTGGCGGCATCGGGACCGAGGTACTCGATCCCCAGGACCTCGGGGGTGCCCAGCACGTCGGGCTTGGCCTCCGCCAGCTCCCAGACCGCTTCAGCCGCGGCGCCGATGACCTCCGCGGCACGCTCCAGGTCAGCATTGGGCGACACCGTGATGTCGAGCACAGCCCGGGCCCACTGCTGCGACTTGTTGCCGACCCGGCGCACCTCGCCGTTGGGCACGTGCCAGACGGTGCCGTTCTGGTCACGGAGGCGGGTGACGCGCAGCGTGACCTGCTCGACCGTGCCCGACGCTTCGCCGAGGTCGACCACGTCGCCCACCCCGAAGTGGTCCTCGATGAGCATGAAGAAGCCCGAGAGGAAGTCCCGCACCAGGCTCTGAGCGCCGAAGCCGAGCGCGACGCCCACCACGCCCGCCCCGGCGATGAGCGGGCCGAGGTTCAGGCCCAAGATGCCGAGGATGTAGATGATGGCGAAGATCCCGATGAACCCGGTGGCCACGCTGCGC
>CAZCVS010000120.1:8161-8624 GCA_964501845.1 uncultured Iamiaceae bacterium | reverse complement strand
CGGTGCTCGACGGCGACGAGTGGGTCATCAACGGCCAGAAGGTCTGGACCACCCAGGCCCAGTTCGCCGACTACTGCTTCCTGCTCGCCCGCACCGACCCGGACGCGCCGAAGCACAAGGGCATCTCGTACCTGCTGGTCCCGATGAAGCAGGACGGCATCGAGGTCCGTGGCATCGTCCAGCCCGACGGCACCGCCGAGTTCAACGAGGTCTTCTTCACCGACGCCCGCTGTCCGCGCGACAACGTCGTCGGCGGTCTCAACGACGGCTGGAAGGTGGCCAACTCCACCCTCAGCCACGAGCGGGGCATGTCGGCCACCACCGGCTACCGCCGCTTCCAGCAGGAGTTCGACTACCTGGTCGAAGAGGCGACGCGCAACGGTCGCATCAGCGACCCGATCGTCCGCCAGGGCCTGACCCGCTACTACTCCAAGATCCAGATCCTGCGGATCAACGGTCTGCG
>CAZCVS010000120.1:0-8151 GCA_964501845.1 uncultured Iamiaceae bacterium | reverse complement strand
TCTCGCTCGGGCTCACCAACAAGATGTTCTGGTCGGAGATGCACTCCGACGCCATGGAGCTGGCGCTGGACATCTTCGGTGCCGCATCGATGCTGGTCGACTCCGGTCCCGAGAGCGGCGGGTGGCCGGCGGTGATGCGGGCCAAGGGCCGCGACACCTACAAGCCCAGCCCGATGATGTCGTCGTTCTTCTTCAGCCGGTCCGAGACCATCTGGGGCGGCACCGCCGAGATCCAACGCAACATCGTCGGCGAGCGCTTCCTCGGCCTCCCGAGGGAACCCAAGCCGCAAGCTCCCGCCAAGTAGCGCGACGGCGTCGTGCGCCGATGGGCGTGGCCTGTCGGCGGACGGCGCGATGATGCGAGCGGACGCAAGCGGAAGCAGGGGATATGGCCACAGCACTTCGGGTCGAGGCGGCGGTCCCGGGACGGCGGCGCGCCGGGACCGCGGAGCACCCCGTCGAGGTCGGCCTCGACGTGGGGCCGCACCCGCTGCGGGTGCTGATCGAGGCGGTCGTGCGCGTTGAGGTCGAGGCCTTCCGGCAGCGGGCTGAGGAGCAGTCCTTCGTGCGGGTGCTGACCCAGGAGGCCCTGGCGGAGGCGGTCGAGACGGGGACCGTGCGCTTCGGTGGCGACGAGCGGGCCGCGGAGGTCGATGCCGACGAGGCGGTGGCCACGGCGCTGCTCGCCTTCGCGGACGGGCTCTACGAGGTCTTCGTCGACGACGAGCCGGTGCCGGACCTCGACACCGACGTGGAACTGGGCCTGGCCACCAAGTTGCTGTTCCTGCGGCTCGTCCCCCTCGCCGGCGGCTGAGGTGCTCGACGCCGAGGAGCGGCGGGCCCGCCTCGCCGCGGTCGCCGACGACAACTGGAACGCCACCGCGAGGCGGCGGGTCAAGCGCCTTCGCCGCCGGCTGCGGCCCCTCGCCGAGCCGTTCCTGGAACCCACCGGTTGGGGGGTCGGCTACCAGGCCCTCCTGGTCAACGAGACCAGGCGCCACCAGGCAGCTGCCTCCCTCGACGAGCTCGACGCCAAGGAGCTGGAGTCGGTCTTCGCCGCGCTCCACCCCAAGCTGGGCTCCGCCCTGGCCGCGTGGTGGGTGGGGGCGCGGGCCGAGCCGTACCTCACCGGATGGACCCGTCGCGCCTTCCGGGCGCCGAGTGACTTCGCCATCACCCGCACGACGCGAGCCGACCGCCTCCACCACCTCGTCGCCGCGCTCGGCCCGTACGACCAGGACGCCGTGTGGGCGGCGGCCTGGGGGTCGGGGCTCGGGTCGCAGACTTCGGGCGGGGCCTTCAGCCAGCTGATGCTGGGCCCACTGCTGGCGGCGGTCATCGACCGGGGCGGGCCCGAGGGTGAGGCCGTCCTCCAGACGCTGATCCAGGTCGGCAACGGCGAGCACCCGATCGGCGTGATGGACCGCCACGTGATCGTCGGCCTCCTCCGGGCGCACCGGCCCGAGGGCTGGGACTTCATCGGACGGCTGCTGTTGGCGGCCCAGCGCCAAGAGGGGTTGCGGCAGTCGATCCTCGAGTCCGTCGACGAGGCCGCTCCCGAGGCGTTCGACCGCATGCTGGACCTGATCGTGGAGCACGACCTGCTGCGGTTCGCGGCGTCGGTGCGAGCCGCGTCGGTCTGGATCGGGTTCTCCGCGGACGTGACCGACATCGCCGTGGTCGAGCAGCGCGTCCGCCGCCTGCGGGAACTGCGTCGCGACCGATCGGCCGCCCAGGCGGCGATCTCGTCCTCGGAGCTGTGGGATGTGTTCCTCGGCCTGACTGCGGTTGCCATGGACGACGTGTCGGTGGCGGTCGAGCTCGCTCGTGCGCCCTTCGTCCACCCCGACCCGAACATCCGCGCCGCCACCCTCCGGTTCCTGAGCTCCACCTCGCTGACCAGCGTGGTGCCGTGGTCCTTCGCTTCGTTCGACGATCCCGACCTCGGGGTCGCCGCCCTGGCGTTCCACACCGTGTCCTCCCTGGACAGCTCGTCCTACGGCCGCCCTCCCCACGAGCTCCCCGCGGGGGTGCCCGCCGATGCCTTCGAACGCTTCGAGCGCCTCGCCGCCCGCTACCCGGAGAAGAAGCGCACCGTCGCCGCCCTCGGGGTGGAGGCGGGACCGATCGAGCTGGACCGCGAGGAGGTCGTGGACCGGCTGATGACCTTCCGTGGGGGTCGGCCCGCCTCCCGCCTGGCCCGTTGGCTGCCGGCCATGGGACCGTGGGCGCGCGAGCGGTACGCTGGGCTCATCGGCCAGGAGAAGATCCTGGCGCCGGGGTCGCGGGCCGCCTTGATCACGTTGGTGGGCGACCGCAGCTCCCGCGTGCGCGAGGCGGCGGTGACCGCGGTCGCGAAGCTGCGGCTCGACCCGTCGGAGGCTCCCGAGCTCGAGCAGTTGCTCTCCCGAAAGGCCGGTGACCTGCGGCGGGGCGTGATCACGCTGCTCCTGAACCAAGATGTGGAACCGGCGCTGGCCTCGGTCGAGCGGCTCTGGGCCAGCGGCGATGGACCGAAGCGCGACGCCGCGTGCGAGATGCTCGGCCAGATCGCCAAGGTGCAGCCCGCGTCCGCAGCTCGCGCCGCCACCGCGATGGTGGTCGACGGGCCGAGCGCCGGTCAGCTCGAACAGCTCGCCGCCGTGCCCGGCGTCGTCGTGAGCGACGAGGTCCGCGCCGCGGCGACGGCGAGGGCCCCGAAGGCGACGCGGGACGCGTCGGTGCCGGACTCGCCTTCGGCGCCGGCAGCCCCGCTCCTCGACGTCGGCCCCGGGCTCGGGCTCTACGACCCGGCCCGGCGGACGCCGACGCGTCGTCCGCAGCGGACGGGCCACCGGCCGTCGCCGGTCGCCGGCCGGATCGTCAGCGAGCTCGACGACCTGGCTGAGGAGTACCGGGACACGTCGCTCACGGTCACCACCTGGCAGGGAACCCAGGACGTGCTGCTGGCCGATGCCGACCACTGGCTCCCGCACCCGTTCCACTCCCATGCCGACGAAGGCAGCGGCGGGATGATCCTGCCGGAGGTTTTCCGCACGTGGTGGGAGCAGCGCCCCGCGTCCCGGCACGGCCCGGCGGGTGCGCTCGATGCACTCGACGCGCTGGCCCTGCTCGACGCGTCCAGCCAGGGGCGCCCCGCCTTCGAGCAGCGCGGCGCCGGCGCGTGGTGGCTCCCGCTGCTCCGCAAGGTCGTCGGCGGCGAGCCGGGGGAGCTGCGCCACCGGATGGTGGTCCAACACGTCCTGCTGTGGCTGGCGGTGGACGAGGCCGCGGCCGAGCCGGTCGCCGCGGCCCAGCGCTGCGTCGACGGGATCGAGGCGGTGGGTGCGGCGATCCCGTCCGGCCGCTTCGATGTCTTGAACCGCGACGAGGACGACTGGTGGTCGCGCGCGGGTGACTGGCGCGGCCTCGTCGACCAGCTTCCGTGGTCGAACGTCCTCCTGTGGCTGCTCGGTTCCACCGCGCACCCGTTGGCCGAGGAGCCGTTGCGACGGTGGTTCGGGTTGGTGCAGTGGCTGGATCGGCCCACACCCGAGGCCGCCCGCCACCGGGCACCCGTGCCGCTCGTCCTGCGGGCCTACGAGCACGGGGTGGCCAACGAGGACGACGTGCTCGACGCCCTCATGGCGCCCTACGCCCGTGCGTTCGCCGAGTGGACCCGCCGCCGCCGGGGCCCGTTCGTCGCCGCCCACCCGGAGGCGGCGGCGGTGGCCGACCGCCTGCGCAGCCGCGTGATCGAGATCGAGCGGGTGCGAGGCGAGCTGCCGACGCCGGCCAGCACGCTCGCGTCCAGCGTCGGCAGCATCGAGGGGGCCGACCTGGTGCTGGAACTGCTGGCCCGGCTCGGCCGCTCGACCTTCGTCCGGGGCTACGCCGGGAGGAACGAGGGCCGCGAAGCCGTGTTCAGCCACCTGCTCCAGGTCAGCTACCCGGCCGAGGGCGATGGTGCCGACACCGTCCGGACCATCGCCCGGGCCCGCAAGCTGAAGGACCACCGGCTCGTAGACCTCGCGGTGTTCGCGCCCCAGTGGGCGGCGCTGATCGAGGAGGCGCTCGGCTGGGACGGCTTGGCCGACGGCGTGTGGTGGTACCACGCGCACACCAAAGACGACCGGTGGACGGTGGACGCCGAGGTGCGGGAGACCTGGGCGGCCCTCTCGGCGGAGCGGACGCCACTCGCCGGCGAGGACCTGGTGGCCGGGGCGGTGGACGTCGACTGGTACTTCCGGGCCCGCTCGGCTCTGGGCGACGACCGCTGGAAGGTGCTCCACAAGGCGGCCAAGCTGGCCTCGGGCGGCTCGGGTCACCGACGGGCGCAGCTGTTCGCCGAGGCCATGGACGCTTCGGTGGCCGAGGAAGCGATCCGCGAGCGGATCCGGGCCAAGCGCCATCAGGACTCGGTGCGGGCGCTCGGATTGGTGCCGCTTCCACCGGAGGCGAGCGAGCGGGACGCCGCGGCGCTCGACCGGTACCAGGTGCTGCGGGAGTTCGAGCGGGGGTCACGGGCGTTCGGCAGCCAGCGCCAGGCCAGCGAGGGGACCGCGGTGCGCATCGGCGTCGAGAACCTGGCCCGCACCGCCGGCTACCCCGATCCGCAGCGGTTCGTGTGGGCGATGGAGGCGGCCGAGGCCGGTGACCTCGCGGACGGTCCGGTGGCGGTCACCGACGGCGACCTGTCGGTGACCCTGTCGGTCGACGGTGAGGGGACTCCGGTCATCACCGTGGCCCGCGGGGAGAAGAAGCTGGCTGCGGTCCCGGCCAAGCACCGCAAGGCGTCGGCCATCGTGGAGCTCCGGGCCCGCAAGACGGCCCTCACCCGGCAGGCGGCGCGGGTCCGGGCATCGCTCGAGGCGGCGATGGTGCGGGGCGACGCGTTCGTCGAGGGCGACTTCGCCGCGCTCGAGCGCCACCCGGTCGTCGCGCCCATGCTCGACCTGTTCGTGTTCGTCGACGACGACGGCCGGACGCTCCGGCGGGTCGACGGCCGCCTGGTCGACGCGTCGCTGGCCGATGCCGCTCCATCGGGCGGTCTGCGCATCGCCCACCCCGTGGATCTGGTCAACAGCGACTGGACCCGCTGGCAGGAGCAGGTCTACGGCGCCGGCCAGAAGCAGCCGTTCCGCCAGGTGTTCCGGGAGCTGTACGCGCTGACCGACGCCGAGCGCGCCACCGGCCCGCGCAGCCTGCGGTGGGCGGGCCATCAGGTGCAGCCCCGCCAGTCGGCCGCGCTGTTCGGCCGGCGCGGCTGGCTCGTCGACCGCGAGGCAGGCGATGTCTCCCGCGTCTTCCATGCCTCCGACACCGTGGCGCGCGTCGCGTTCGTCGACGGGTTCGGGACGGCCGCCGAGGTCGAGCTCCCGACCATCGACGCTGTCTTCTTCACGCGGCGGGGCGAGTACCTGGCCCAGCCGATCGACCAGGTTCCCCCGATCGTGTTCTCGGAGGCGATGCGCGACCTCGACCTCGTCGTCAGCGTCGCCCACGCCGGCGGCGTGGACCCGGAGGCGACGGCCTCGACGGTCGAGATGCGCGCCGCGCTGGTCCGGGAGACGACCCGGATGATGAAGCTCGGCAACGTGCGCGAGGTCGACGACCATGTCGTCATCGAGGGCAGGCTCGGCGAGTACTCGGTGCACCTCGGGAGCGGATCGGTCCATCGCCGGCCTGGCGGCGCCATCTGCATCATCCCGGTCGATGCCCAGCGTCGGGGCCGCATCTTCTTGCCGTTCGCCGACGACGATCCCAAGACGGCCGAGGTGCTGGCCAAGGTCCTGCTCCTGGCCCGCGACCACACCATCAAGGACCCGTCGATCCTCGAGCAGCTCCAGTCGTAGCGCGCAACGGCCCGGCGCCTTTGGCGCCGGGCCGTGCGTCCTTGTGCCCTCGGGGCGATTCGAACGCCCGCACACGCCTCCGGAGGGCGATGCTCTATCCCCTGAGCTACGAGGGCAGGGGTCGTCACCCTAGATCGTGGCTGGGAGCACCCCAAAGCGGTTGGCCGCCCCGTTTCGGTTGGGGAGGGGAGCGGGGGTCACCAGTAACCTGCGGCTCCTGTTCCGAACGTCCTGGAAGGACCCCTGCCGTGATCCGCGACGACCTCGCCGAAGCCGTGCGCCGCGCCCTGGTGGCGCTCGCCGTCGAACCGCTTCCGGAGCAGGTCTCGATGGAGCGACCGGCCAACCGGGACCACGGCGACTGGTCGTCGAACGTGGCGCTGGCCTCGGCCAAGAAGGCCGGTCGGAACCCCCGTGAGCTGGCGGCCCAGCTCGTCGAGCACCTCAGCGCCGACCGGCCCGAGCACGTCACGGCGGTGGAGATCGCCGGGCCCGGCTTCGTGAACTTCCGCCTCGCCCCCACCTGGCTGCACGACGTCTTGTCCGAAGCGGTCGAGCAGGGCACCGCGGGGTTCGCCCGCCCCGACGTCGGCGCTGGGATGCGCGTCAACGTGGAGTTCGTGTCGGCCAACCCGACCGGACCGGTCCACGCCGGCCACGCCCGCGGGGCGGCGCACGGCGATGCGGTCGCCCGGCTGCTCGAGCGCACCGGTCACGCCGTGACCCGCGAGTTCTACATCAACGACCGCGGCGTGCAGATGGAGAAGTTCGGCGCGTCGCTCGCGGCCCGCAAGGCCGGCCAGGAGGTCGCCGACGACGGCTACCAGGGGCAGTACATCATCGACTGGGCGGCCGAGATGCCCGACGGGGTCGATCCGGTGGCGTGGGGCGAGGAGCGGGCGCTGGCCGACCAGCGCGAGGCGCTGGCGGCGTTCAACGTGCACTTCGACGAGTGGTTCAGCGAGCTGACGCTCGTCGACTCCGGCGCCATCGACGCCACGCTCGCCACCCTCCTCGAGCGCGGGGTCGCGTTCACCGACGACGGCGCCACCTGGCTGCGCTCCACCGACTACGGCGACGACAAGGACCGGGTGCTGGTCAAGAGCGACGGCGAGTACACCTACCTGCTGCCCGACATCGCGTACCACCAGACGAAGTTTGCCAAGGCCGATCGCCTCATCAACGTCTGGGGGGCCGACCACCACGGCTACGTCGTGCGGATGAAGGCGGCCATGGCCGCCTTCGGCCACGACCCTGCCGCGCTCGAGGTCGAGATCGTCCAGATGGTCGACCTGTTGAAGGACGGCGAGCCCATGAAGCTGTCCAAGCGGGCCGGCACCGTGGTCGAGCTCCGTGACATCGTCGACGAGGTCGGGACGGACGCGGCTCGGCTCACGTACCTGCTCCAGTCCATCGACTCCCGGCAGACGGTCGACCTCGCCGAGGTCGCCAGCCAGGGCATGGACAACCCGGTCTTCTACATCCAGATGGCCCACGCCCGGATCCACGGGATCATCCGCAAGGCGGCCGAGGCCGGCTTCACGCGCGGCCCGCTGGCCGATGCCGACCTGGGGCTGCTCGTCCACGAGCGAGAGCTCGACGTGCTGCGGTCGCTCTCGGAGCTCCCCGAGGTCGTGGTCGTGGCGGCGCGGGACCGGGCGCCGCACAAGATCACCACCTGGGTCCGCGAGCTCGCCGGCGCCTTCCACGGCTTCTACCACGACTGCTACGTCGTCGGTGAGGGCGTGAGCCCGGCGCTCACCGAAGCCCGTCTGCAACTGGTGGAGTCGGCCCGGATCGGCCTGTCGATCGGCCTCGACCTGCTCGGCGTCAGCGCCCCGGAGTCGATGTGACCGCCATTTGGGTCACTTCTCCGCCCTGCGGGCGCACAAGTGACCCAAATCCGATCGTGTCCTGGATTTGGGTCGGTTCTCCGCTGGTGGGGCGGACTTGTGACCCAATTGGAGGGGCGTCGTGAGCGCGCTGCCGTGGGGGTTGCTGCCGGACTCGGCGACGGTCGGGGCCGACGGGCAGCTGCTGGTGGGCGGGTGCGATCTCGCCGAGCTGGCCGAGGAGTTCGGCACGCCGCTGTTCGTGTACGACGAGGCCCAGCTGCGGGCCCGGTGCCGCGAGGCGGTGGCGGCGTTCGGTGGCGGCGTGGCCTACGCCACCAAGGCGTTCCTGTGCCGGGCGATGGCCAAGCTGGCCCACGAGGAGGGCATGCACCTCGACGTGGCGAGCGGCGGTGAGCTGGCGGTCGCCCGGTCGGCCGGCGTGCCCGCCGAGCGGATCGTGCTGCACGGCAACAACAAGTCCG
>CAZCVS010000119.1:0-8673 GCA_964501845.1 uncultured Iamiaceae bacterium | reverse complement strand
CCGTGGTCGTGCCAGCTGGCGCGGTAGGCGCCGGCATGGCCCGGCAGCGGCGCCCGGTGGAGCGTCAGCCTGCGGTCGAGGCAGAGCTTGAGGCCGAGGTCGACGCCCAGGATCCGGGCCCGGTCGGCGAGGAAGGGGAGGTCGAAGGCGCTGCCGTTCCAGGTGGCCACGATGCCGGTGGGCAGGCGGGCTAGTCGGGCGTCGAGCGAGCGCAAGATGTCGGCCTCGTCACCGACGTAGAGCTCGTCGAAGCTGCAACCCGAGAGGGCCACGGCTCGCACCGACGCAACCGCGGGGTCCAGGCCGTCCTCGGTGGTGTCCGTCTCGATGTCGAGCCCGTAGATCGTTGCGTGCTGCCCCATCGGATCCCCACATGCCCGTGTGCGTTCCCCTGTGGAGAAAATCGTACGGGGGCCGCACGCCCATGTGGTGGATGCTTCACGCCCCGCGCGAACGCGGTGGCGAGACCCTCAGCGCTCTTCTTTGAAGATGACGTGCTTGCGGATGCGCGGGTCGTACTTCATCAGCTCGATGCGCTCGCGCGTGTTGGTCTTGTTCTTGCGCGTGACGTACGTGTAGCCGGTGCCGGCAGTGGACTTCAGCTTGATGATCGGGCGCTTGTCGCTCTTCGCCATGGTGCAGGTCTTTCCCGGTGGGGAGGGTGCGAGCCGGGAGAACCAGGCTCGTCGGACGGACGTGCCATCGTAGGGCCGATCCGGGCACGTGCCCAACTCGGCTGCGGGGTGAACCGCCGATCGGGCGGCCAGGTCAGCGGCGCCTAGCCTGCTGCACCGATGCGCTCGCTCCCCCAGATCCGGCTCCGGCGCGCGCTCGGTGCCGGTGCCATTGCCCTGCTCGCCGCCTTGATCCCGGCGAGCGCCGCTTCGGCCCACGCCGAGCTGAGAGCCACCGATCCGGCCGACGGTGCTGTGGTCGAGGAGGCCCCCGAGGCCCTGACCCTGCAGTTCACCGAGGACGTGTCGGTCCGGCCCGACGGGGTCCGGGTGCTCGACGGGACCGGTGAGCGCGTCGACACCGGTTCGGCGGCGGCGGCAGGTTCCGACGTCACCGTGCCCATCGAGGGCACGATCGCCGACGGCACCTACGTCGTCGCCTGGCGAGCGCTCTCGGCCGATGGCCACCCGATCCGCGGCTCGTACACGTTCTCGGTGGGCGAGGAGACCGCCATCGGCGACGGCGTCGCCAGCGGCGCGTTCGGCAGCGGGAACGACCGGGCCTACGAGATCCTCGACGCCATCGCCCGGGCCGTCGCCTACCTGGGCGTGCTGGGGGCGTCGGGCTACATCCTCATCGGGAGCGCGCTGCGCCGGGGCGGGGACCCGTCGCCCGTGGGGCGGCCCACCACGGTCGCGGCCTGCGTCGCCCTCGTCGCCATCCTCCTGCAGGTCCCGCTGCAGGGGGCCCTCGCCACCGGCCGGGGCCTGACCGCGGTCACCGACGCCTCGGTCCTCGCGCTGGCGATCGCCGACGGCATGGGCTGGGCCGCGCTCGTGACCGCCCTCGGGCTGCTCGCGGTGATCATCACCTCCGGGCTGCCGTGGGAGGGGGCGGCGCGTCGGGTCGGGCTCGCCGGCGCGGCCGTGGCCCCGGTGGGGTTCGTGCTCACCGGCCACACCCGCACGATGTCGCCCGCGGCGGTGGGCTACCTCGCCGATCTGGCCCACGTGGCGGCGGCTGCCGTGTGGTTCGGCGGGCTGGTGGCGGCGATCGTGGCGGTACGCCGTCGCCGGCGCGACGACCAGCCGCTCGAGGCGGCTGACGCCATCGCCCGGTTCTCCGGCTGGGCGGCGGTCACCGCCGCGGTCTTGATCGTTGCCGGCATCGCCCTCAGCTGGATCCAGGTCGGCTCGCTCGATGCGCTGACCACCACCCTCTACGGCCGGCTGCTGCTGGCCAAGGTCGCCCTGGTCGTGGTGGTCCTCGCCGCCGCGGCATGGAACCGGTTCCGCCTCGTGCCGCGGGTGGCGGCGGCCGCGGTCGAGGAGCCGCCGGTCGACGATGCGCCGGGGTGGACCTCGCTCCTGCGGGTGGTCCGGTTGGAGGTGGCGCTGCTCGCGGTGGTGCTGGTGATCACGGCGGTGCTGTCCAATGTCACCCCGGCCAAGGAGTCGGTCGACAAGGGCCCGGTGACCGTCTCGGCGCCCTTCGGCGAAGGTTCGGTCGATGTCACCGTCGACCCGGCGAAGGCCGGGCGCAACGACATCCACATCTACCTCTTCGACGCCCAGGACCGGCCCGACGACTCCTACGAGGGGGCCGAGGTGTCGCTCGAGCTGCCCAGCCAGGGACTCGGCCCCTTCGACCGGGAGACCGTCGACGTCGGCAACGGCCACTTCCAGCTGGTCGCCACGGAGCTGCCGCTGGCGGGGACCTGGTCGCTGACCATCACGGTGAAGGTCGACCGCTTCACGGAGCAGCAGGCGACGGTCACCTTCCCCGTGTCGTGAGCGCGGCGAGCGGCGCCGGGGTCAGGTCCTGGGGTCGTCGAGCAGGCTGGTGACGAGGGCGGCCACCGCTGAGCGCTCCGACCGGGTGAAGGTGACGTGGGCGAAGATCGGGTGGCCCCGCAGCGCGGCGATCACCGACGCGATGCCGTCGTGGCGGCCGACCCTCAGGTTGTCGCGCTGGGCCACGTCGTGGGTGAGCACGACCCGGCTGCCCTCGCCGAGGCGGCTCAGCGCGGTGAGCAGCACCGGGCGCTCCAGGTTCTGGGCCTCGTCGATGATCACGAAGGTGTCGGTCAGGCTGCGCCCGCGGATGTGGGTGAGCGGCAGCACCTCGAGCAGGTTGCGGGAGACGACCTCCTCGATGACCTCAGGCCCGGCGATGGACTCCAGGGCGTCGAACACCGCGCCCGCCCACGGGCCCATCTTCTCGTCCTTGTCGCCGGGGAGGAAGCCGAGCTCCTGGCCGCCGACGGCGTAGAGGGGGCGAAAGATCAAGATGCGCTTGTGCGTGCGGCGCTCGAGCACGGCGTCGAGGCCAGCGGCCAGCGCCATGACGCTCTTGCCGGTGCCGGCGTTGCCGCCGAGGCTCACGATGCTGACCGACTGGTCGGCCAGCACATCGAGGGCGATGCGCTGCTCGGCGCTGCGGCCCACCACGTCGAACAGGCTGAGGTCGCCGCGGATCAGGTGGAGCGACTTGTCGGCGTGCACCCGCGCCAGCGCCGACTGCGACCCGGCGTGCAGGGCGACGCCGGTGTTGCAGGGGAGCTCGGCGGCCTCGGGCAGGTCGACCTCGCGGTGGGTGAAGAGGTCGTCGATGACGTCGGGCTCCACGTCCAGTTCGACGAACCCGGTCCACGAGGTGTCGGCGGCCAGCTCGTTGCGGTACTCGTCGGCGTCGAGGCCGACGATGCTGGCCTTCAGGCGCAGCGGCAGGTCCTTGGTGACCACGGTGACGTCGTGGCCCTCGAGGCGCAGGTTGTGGGCGACGGCCAAGATGCGGTGGTCGTTGTTGTCCGAGGTCATGGTGGGCGGGAGCCCGGCCGTGGACTGGTGGTTGAGCTCCACCCGCAGGGTGCCGCCGTGCTCGTTGGCCGGCAGCGGGACGGTGAGCGAGCCGTGCTCGAGGCGCAGCCGTTCGAGCGTGCGCAGGCTCTGGCGCGCCGCCCAGCCCAGCTCGGGGTGGTTGCGCTTCGCCTCCAGCTCCATGAGCACCACGATCGGCAGCACCACGGCGTGCTCGTCGAAGCGCTCGAGCGCCTGCGGGTCCGCGAGCAGCACCGAGGTGTCGAGCACGTAGGTCCGAGGACGCGACGGAACAGAAGTGGGAAGTGCGGTCAACAGAGCCCCCTGGGCGTTCGGCAGCCATCGGCATCTGCGGGTCCTGCAACGGACCGGAGGTCGCTGACGGCTGGGCGGTGGGTCACCGGGGACCATGCAACACCCGCGCGGGGCCGAGGTGGTGGACCCTCGGGCACGATTCACGCTCCCGACATCTTGGCGCCTACCGTCGTTCTCGTGAGCCAGGGCGAGCACCGGACCTGATGTCCATCCACGCCCTGCTCCAAGCCTTCTTCACGGTGTTCCCGGCGGAGCTGCCCGACAAGAGCATGTTCGCGACCATCGTGCTGGTCACCCGGTACCGGCGGCCGGGCTGGGTCTGGGTGGGCGTGGTCGCCGCCTTCTCCGTGCACGTCGTCGTCGCTGTCGTGGCCGGCAGCCTCCTCGGGCTGCTGCCCGACGTCGTGGTGCAGCTCGTCGTGGGCGCCCTGTTCCTCGGCGGCGCCGTCTTGCTGTGGCGGGCCGGACGCCAGGCGGAGGGCGCGCCCGAGGTCGACGAGCGGGCCGTGAAGGCGACGGTGCTCGCCACGGTCGCCGGCAGCTTCGGTGTGATCGCCCTCGCGGAATGGGGCGATCTCACCCAGATCGCCACCGCCAGCCTGGCCGCGAAGAGCGGCGAGCCGGTGGCGACCGCGATCGGCGCCTGGCTGGCGCTCGCCGCCGTCGCCGGACTCGCGGCGGCGTTCGGGCAGGAGCTGGTGCGGCGGGTGCCGCTGCACAAGGTGAACTACATCGGCGCCGCGATCTTCGCCGGGCTCGGGGTCTGGACCCTGGTCGAGCTGGCCGCCTGAGCCTGTGTCGGGCTGGCGGCCGCTCAGCCCTCGAGCACGAGGCTCGGCACGCCACCGGTGACCGTGAGCGTGCCCGGCTCGGCGAGGAGGTCGAGCGGATCGCGGTCGAGGCCGACGGCCGTGAGGGGGAACACCTCGCCCTTCGAGGGCCCGGCGAGGATCGTCAGCTCGACGCGGATGGCCCCCGGAGGGGCGTCGAGCGCCTCGGCATCGACCACCAGCACGTCGTAGGTCCCGTCATCCAACACGGGCGCATCGTAGGGGTATCCGCGATTTTGGGTCAGAACGGGGAAATACTTGGTCTCCGTCGCCCCGCGCCTACCGTGCGGGACGCAGTATCCCTACAAACCAGGAGGTTGGCTGTGGCCAACATCACCAAGGCCGAGCTCGTTGACCAGGTCGCCGCTTCGGCAGGCACCGACAAGACCACGGCCGCTGCCGTGCTGAAGGCGTTCGAGGACGTCGTCGTCGCCGGCGTCACCAAGGGCGACAAGATCGCCCTGACGGGCTTCCTCACCTTCCAGCGCGTCTCGAAGCCCGCGACCACCGCTCGCAACCCCCGCACCGGCGAGACCGTGCCGGTGGCGGCCAAGGACGTCCCCAAGGTTTCCGTGGGTGCGACCTTCAAGAGCGCCGTCAAGGGCTGATCTCGCCCTGAGCTGCACGAAGGGAGGGCTTCGGCCCTCCCTTCGTCGCGTCCGGGCATCGGTCACAGCCGACGACACGACGGTGGCCGCGGAGTACAACGGAGGACGTCGGGCGCACGATCAGGGGAACGAGCCATGAGCGACACCACCACCAACCGCTACCTCGAGGGCGAGTTCGCCCCGGTGCACGAGGAGCTGACGGCCTTCGACCTGCCGGTCACCGGCACGCTTCCGCCCGAGCTCGATGGGCGCTACCTCCGCAACGGACCGAACCCCATCAATCCCGTCGACCCGGCCCACCACCACTGGTTCACGGGCAACGGCATGGTCCACGGGGTGCGGCTGCGCGACGGGAACGCCGAGTGGTACCGCAACCGCTGGATCCGCTCGACCGAGGTGGCCGAGGCACTGGGCGAGCAGCCGGCACCCGGCGACCGCAACGGCGGCAACGAGAGCGCCAACACCAACGTGATCGGCCACGCCGGACGGACCTACGCCATCGTCGAAGCGGGCGGGCGCCCGGTCGAGCTGACCGACGAGCTCGAGACGGTCTGCTTCAGCGACTTCGACGGGTCGCTCGCCCACGGGTTCACCGCCCACCCCAAGCGGGACCCCCGCACCGGCGAGCTCCACGCCGTCAACTACTTCTGGGCGCGGCCCAACGTCTTGGACTACACGGTGGTCGGCGTCGATGGCCGGGTCAGCCACCAGACCGACGTTCCAGTCCCCGGGAACCCGATGACCCACGACTGCTCGATCACCGAGACCACCCTCGCCGTGTACGACATGCCGGTCACGTTCGACCTCGACCTGGCCATGGGCGGCTCGACCCTTCCGTACGGGTGGAATCCGGACTACGGCTCACGGGTCGGTCTGATGCCGCTGCACGGCACCGGCGATCAGATCCAGTGGTTCGAGGTCGGCCCCTGCTACGTGTATCACCCGGTCAACGCGTTCGACGACGGTCCTGACCGTGTGGTCATCGACGTCGTGCGGCACCCGGCGATGTTCGACACCGACCAGCTCGGTCCCAACGACGGCACCCCTGCGCTGTGGCGATGGACGTTCGACCGGGTCACCGGGCGGGTCCGCGAGGAGCAGCTCGACGACCGGGCGATCGAGCTGCCGCGAGTCGACGAGCGCCTGGTCGGGCGGTCCCATCGGTACAGCTGGGCCATGGGCCTGACCACCACCGGGGGCGATGTCGACTTCGGCGGCGCCAACATGGTCCGCTACGACCGCCAGACGGGGGAGGCCCTCGAGGTCGACTTCGGACCGGGTCGCAACGGCGGCGAGCTGGTCTTCGTGCCCCGTGCGGACGATGCCGCCGAGGATGACGGCTGGTACCTCACCTACGCCGACGACCAGAACACCGGCACGGCTGAGCTGGTGGTCCTCGATGCCTCCGCCCCGGCCGAGGACCCGGTGGCGCGGATCCACCTCCCCGGCCGCATCCCCGTCGGCTTCCACGGCAACTGGATCCCCACCGGCCAGTAGCCAGCTCCCGCTCCGTGTGGCGACCGAAGGTGTCGGATCAGCGGTCGGTGGGCATGAGGCGGAAGCGCTCGGCGAGGGCGATGCCGGCCCACTCGCCGGCGTCCGCCATCGCGGCGCGGACCTCGGCGCGGAAGCGGTCCTGCTCGGCGGCGCCCGCATCGGGATCGTCGGTGATGAACATCGTCGACTCGTACTGGGAGCGGTGCGACTCGAGCGCCGCGACCTTGGCGGCGAGGCCGGTGTCGTCGGCGGACTCCGCGTGGTCGGCCTCGTCCGCCTCGAACAGGAGCAGGGCGTCGGGGCGGTGGTGGGCGAGGCCGTGCTCGGGGAAGAAGTGCGGATCGCGGGCCGCGACGAGCGCGTCGCACACCAGGAACCCGCCGGCGCGGTGGTCGGGGTGCAACCGGTAGCGCTTCCACGGGTCGTGACCCAGGAGCACGTCGGGGGTGAGGAGCCGGATCCACCGGGCCAGCTCCGAGCGGGTGGCGCGGTCGTTCTCCAGTTCGCCGTCGGTCACGCCGAGGAAGACCACCTGCCCGGTTGCGCCGAGGGCAGCGGCGGCGGCGCGGGCCTCGTCTTGACGGGTGGCGACGAGCTCGGCGAGGTCGGCGTTCGGGTCCCACGTCCCCTTCGACCCATCGGTGCAGATCACCAGCGACACCTCGCAGCCCGCCGCCGCCCAGCGGGCCAGGGTGGCGCCGGCGCCGAACTCGATGTCATCGGGGTGGGCGCCCACCGCCAGTGCCCGGGCCGGGACGGGGAGGTCGCGCGAGGCGGGGGCGGTCACGAGCGGGCCCCCGCGGCCAGGTCCTCACCGCTCGGGAGCTGGAGGTCGCCCGGGAGGTCCACGTCCCACCCCAGCACCTGGTCGTCGACGACCTGGACGGAGAGGCCCAGGCGGCGGGCCTCGGCCAGGTGGCGCTGGGCCGAGCCCGGCCCGTAGGCGAAGCGGAACCCCACGGCGGCGGGCACCGCGATCACGTTGGTGCCGTCGTTCCACCGGTCGGGGACGAGGAGCACACCGTCCGTGCCGACCACGTGGTCGAGCCCGGTGGCGAGCGGGAGGTCGGCGTGGGCCACGAGCACCCGGTCGGCCCCCTCGGCGGCGGCGGCGTCGACGCCGGCCTCGACCGCGCCGATGAGCCCGAGGCCCGGGGTCCAGTGGGCGGTGGCACCGACCTCGACGGCCCACGACCGCACGGCCTCGTCGTCGCACACGACCAGGACCGGGAGCCGACCGGCGGCGCGCACGACCCGCGTGGCCATCTCCCGGGCGAGCTCGGCGCGGGCGGTGGGCGACAGCGCCGGGGCGAGGCGGAGCTTGGCCGCGTGGAACGCCTTCACCGGGACGACGACGGCGGCCTGCACGAGCGACACGCTACCGGCACATGCCGGAGGCCAGCGCCGTAGTGTCCGGCTCCATGGACATCCGGGTCTCCGTCATCGGCGCCGGGTCGTGGGGAACCACGGTCGCCGCCCTCGCCGCCCACAACGCCCCCACGATGCTGTGGTCGCGGCGGGCCACGCTGGCCGAGCAGATCGACACCGACCACGAGAACGGCGACTACCTCGCCGGGTACCGGCTGCCCACGCAGCTGCGGGCCACGGCCGACCTGGAGGAGGCCGTGCGCCAGGCCGACCTGCTGGTGATGGGCGTCCCCTCCCAGGGGTTCCGGGGGGCGCTGGAGTCGGTCAAGCCCTACCTGCGGCCGTGGGTCCCCGTCATCTCGCTGGCGAAGGGCCTCGAGCTGGGCACCCGGCTGCGGATGAGCCAGCTCATCGAGGAGGTGCTGCCCGGTCACCCCGTCGGCATCCTCACCGGGCCCAACCTGGCCAAGGAGATCCTGGCCGGGCACGCGGCCGCCAGCGTCGTCGCCATGGACGACCACAACATCGCCCGGGCGGTGCAGGACATCTTCCAGGCCGAGC
>CAZCVS010000118.1:4634-8689 GCA_964501845.1 uncultured Iamiaceae bacterium | reverse complement strand
CTGGCCTCCTCGATGCGACCGAGGCGCTCTACCAACTGAGCTACACCCCCGAAACGGGAATCGAACCCTAGCGCGAGGCTCCTCCCCTCCTGCCACTCGATCCGGGCCCGGCCACCGACCGTGGCTCGCCACCGTCTGCGGGGTGGCGTCGACCTCAGAGGGCGGGCAGAACCCAGCCTCCCGCCCTCCATGGGCCGTTCGCCCCATTTCTGAAGGGCCGCATCGGACGTACCCGCAGGCCAGGCCACCGAACGTGAACGTTCGGCCACGCAGGGCAGGAATTGACCCTCAAGTGCCCGCAGCGAAGGGCCGAGATTGAACCCATGGCAACAGTGTCCCCGACTTCTTCCGCCAAGCGCAGCAAGGTCGCCGTCGCGACGGTCCTGTGCGCCCTGGCCCTGCTCACCGGCTGCCTCCGCAGCACCCAGTCGCAGGTCCTCAACGAGCTCAACGCCGACCGATCGGCGCTCAAGCTCCGCACCCTCGGCACCCAGGCCGACGCCCAGCGCAAGGCTCAGGCATGGGCAGAGAAGCTGGCCCGGGAGAACAAGCTGTACCACTCGAAGCTCTCCGACGGCATCAAGGTGAAGTGGTGCTCCATCGGCGAGAACGTGGGCTACGGCCCCAGCGTCCCCGCCATCCAGGACGCCTACATGAGGTCGGCTGGGCACCGGGCGAACATCGTGAGCACCAAGTGGAACGGCGTCGGCGTCGGCCACGCCACCAACGGCAAGAAGGTCTTCACCGTCCAGGTCTTCATCAAGACCTGCTGACGCCGCTCACGGCCGTTCGCGGTTCTCTGACCTGGCGGATCGCGAAACTGGGTCGAAGCGCCGCCTTGGCACCTCGGAGCCGAGTGCAGGGGGCGGATCGCCGAACCACTGCGTCCCGCTGAGTTCCCGAGCGATCGCCAACCGCGTCGTCATGGGTCCGAAGCGGCCTGCCTTCTACGTGCATGGTCACATACCGATTGCAGTTTCCTGATCCCGACGCCGCCCTCGACTTCCTGGACTCGGTAGGCGGGTTCGAGGAGGTCGGTCCTGTGTTCCGGCTCGGCGACCTCGACACCTCCGACCTCGGGGTGGTGTTCATCGACTGGCCCCAGGGCGAAGCCGACCTACTGGGCAAGGTGCTCCCGTTCAGCGGGACTCTGGCGCCGTCGCCCCTCGGACGCCTGTCCGGGTAACGCCGCTCCGGGGGTGTCAACGTATGCCAGCACATGCAGAAACCACGGCGTCCGAGGTACGACCGATTTCACAGGGGGTTCTGTACGGTGACCTGGGCTTCAGCCGCCCACAGGCCGGCGCGCGGCATATGTTCTGTGCATAAAGCGTTACACTTACCTGGCATATCTAGACCACCGGTTTGTGCTTGCTGCACAGCCCAACGACCGCAGGGATTGGAGGGTCCATGTCAGTCCAAGGAGCAGTTCGGGCGTGGACCACCGACCTCCCACCGCGCACCGTGTTCAAGACGGCTGATGTCCCCGGGCCTGGCGGGGCAGTCGAAACCGCTCTGTCTCGCCTCGCCGCTGATCCGGACGGGCCGATCCAGCGGGTTCGCCGCGGCTGGTACTGGCGCAAGCCCGCTCCGACCCGGTTTGGTTCGGGTCGCCCTGACCCGGCCACGGTGGCGATCGCTGTGGCCGGACCGGGCTCAGGTCTGGCCGGTGCTTCGGCTGCGAACAGTCTCGGGTTGTCGACGCAGGTGCCGGCGGTGCCGACCCTGGCGGTGTTCGGCCGTGCCCCGAAGGGCCTGATGGGTGTGAAGGTCGTGACCCGGTCGAACCTCTGCCGACTCCCGCTCAACCCGACAGAGGTCGCGGCCCTGGAGGTCCTGTGTGGCTTCCCAAGCTTCGTCGAGGCCAGTTGGCCCGACACCGTGAACCGCATCCAGGGCCTGATCGCCGATGGTGCCGTCGACGCTCAGCGCCTGGCGGCTGCCGCGAGCGCCGAGTACAGCAGCCAGATCCGCGACCGGGTCGCCGCTGTCGTCGCATGACCGACGAGGGCGGACCCGAACCCACGCCGCAGGGTCTCGGACCAGAGGAGTTCGAGGCCCTGCGCGACGCCACCGCCGCCTCGCTCGGGGTCGATCCCCGGCTCGTGGAGAAGGACTACTGGGCGACCCAAGTCCTACGGGTCGCCACACGTCCCACCGAAGGCCACACTGCGGTGTTCAAGGGAGGCACGAGCCTTTCGAAAGCGTTCGGCTTGATCGAGCGGTTCTCCGAGGACATCGACCTGTTGATCGTCACCGACGACGTGAACAACCCGCTCAAGCGCAGACTACGGGCAGTCGCCGACAGTGTCACCGACGAACTCGGCCTCGACCACGAGCGAGAGAATCAGGGCCGCGGCTACCTCAACGCCCGCTACGCCTACGAAGGCGCCGGCGTCCTCTCCTACCTGACCACAGGTGTCCTCCTGGAGATGGGCTCACGAGGAGGACCCGACCCGAACACGGTGCGAACCGTCACGTCCCTGATGGGCGACCAGGCCGAGCGGATCGAGTCAGGGTCCCCGACGGAGCTGCCAGACCTCCGACCTTTCGACGTGACCGTCCTCGCTCCCGAGCGGACCCTCGCCGAGAAGCTGGCCTTCCTCCACCACCGCGCCACGGTCGGTGACACCGACAACCTTCGCCAAGGCGCACGACACCTCTACGACGTCGCGATGCTCCTCAACCACGACGACGTGATCAACGTCCTCAGTGCCAGGTGATGACCGAGCTGATGGCCGATGTCGACGCCCGCAGCGAAGCAGCCGGCTGGCCCTACACGGAGCGTCCCACCGAAGGGTTCGCTACCAGCGCGGCGTTCGCCAACACCGGGGACTGCTGCGACGCCCTCCGTTCAGGCTATTCCGCGGTCGCAGAGCTGGTGTGGGGCCAGATGCCCTCCTTCGACGAGGCGCTCGAGACCATCAAGGACCGCAGTGAGATCCTCTGACCGGCACCCGCGGGCTGGGATCCGTACGGGCGCCTGACCGAGGTCGACTCGCCTCGACGCCTGCGAGTCCCGGCCGCAGCGGCCGAGACAACGCCCGCCTACCGAACCTCGGGGAGCGGCGGACAGTCGAGCCTTCTGCATGACTCATTCTTCCTTGAGCTCCATACGTGCGCCGCGGCCCTCGTGGTCCGACTCGGATGCGGACTCCAACCACGAGGTGATCGTGCGATGCCGATCGCCACGGCCCCCACATCCCCGATGGCACCGCTACCGTCCATCGGGTGCGGAGCTACGAGTCGGAAGCGACTTGGCGGTGGGCCGGGTTCGAGCATCGTCCTGGCGACATCGTCATCAGCACGCGCTCGAAGTGCGGCACGACGTGGATCCAGATGATCTGCGCGCTCCTCGTGTTCGGCGACGCCGAGCCCCCGGCACCGCTCGCTCAGCTCTCTCCCTGGCTCGACTGGGACATCGAACCCATCGATGACGTCCGATCTCGGCTGGCCCGCCAGGAGCACCGCAGGTTCATCAAGACCCACACCCCGCTCGACGGCATCCCGCGGCGCCCCGACGTCACCTACCTGGTCGCCGGCCGCCATCCGCTCGATGTCGCAGGCTCGCTGTTCGCCCACCTCCACAACATCGACCGAGGTCGGTTCGAGGAGCTGACCGGCCGTCGCGGTGCACCCCCTGACCGGCCGTTCGCCGCCTGGTTCCCGACCTGGATGCGCCCCACCCGAGGACCCGACCACGAGCTCGACACGCTCCCGGGCCTCGTCCACCACATCACCAACGCCCACGAGCTGGCGAGCGAGCTCGACGTCGTGCTCGTGCACTACGACGACCTCACCCACGACCTCGAAGGCGAGATGCGCCGAATCGCCGACTGCCTCGCGATCACCGTCGCCGACGACGCCTGGCCGGCGCTCGTCCACGCCGCCCGCTTCGCCACCATGCGCAGCGCCGCAGCTGATCGCGCCCCCGATCACCTCGGCGTGCTGAAGGACCCCACGGCGTTCTTCCGCTCAGGATCATCCGACCGCTGCCGCGGAACGCTCTCCGAGAGCGACCGCCAGACCTGCGAGAGCATCGTCCAAGAGCTGGC
>CAZCVS010000118.1:0-4534 GCA_964501845.1 uncultured Iamiaceae bacterium | reverse complement strand
GGCCGAGGTGAGGTCGTCAGGTCGGGCAGGCGTGTTGGGCCATGCCGGCGGGCCAAGACGTCTGCTGGGGGTCGGTGGAGACGACGTCGTTCGCATCGATGCGGCGCTCGGAGGTGAACCAGGAGGCGGGGCCCTCGGCGATGCGGACCTGAAGGTCGATCGCATCGTCGTTCCGGCTGGCGCAGGTGCTCGACCGGCTGCGGTGAAGCTCGGGTCAGCTGGAGGCGCTGCGGCGGATGGCGAAGTTGGGGGTGCCGGCCTGGCGGGGAGCGCGCTGGGGGCGCAGGACCCGGACCTTGGCGGCAGCTTCATCGGCGCGCATGCGGATCTGCACCAGGGCGTAGACGTACGCGCCCAAGGCGCCGGCCGTGGCGAGGAACAGCAGGAGGGTGAGGGCGCTGGTGGCGACCAGCGCGAGCAGCAGGAAGAAGCCGGTGGCGCCGCCGAGGCCGACGAGCACGTTCTGGCGCCGGCGCTGGAGCTCGCTGCGGCGGAGCTGGGGGGCGTAGGAGGCGCCGGGGACCGACGCCGGGCGGTTGTGCTGCGGCAGCGGGCGGAGCGACGTGCCGGGCGTGGCGCGCTCGAGCGTGGACAGCTGCTGGCGGAACGACGTGACCGAGCTGGCCGGCCGACCTTCGCGGTGCTTGCGCAGCACCGGGGGCACCAAGAAGAACGCCCACACCACCGCCAGGCAGATGAACACGGGAATCTCCACGCAGAGGCCTTCCTGCAGGTGCTGTGGACGGTACCGAACCAGCCCGCTTCGCGGGTGGATGGCACCACCCGAGACGAGTGGGGGGTGCAGCGGCCGCCCCAAGAGGGAGGTGACGGGGTCGCTGCAGTTGTTACGGTTGTACTACGGATGGGGTCGAACGATCCACCCCGAGGACCGGCGTCACAGGGACCCGGACAGGTGTCCGCACCTCGCCCGCGCCGGCCGACTGCTCGTCGCCGCCCGCAGGAACGAGGCGAACGGCCAGGTCAGAGACCCAGGTCGAGCTCGGGGTCGGCCGGCTCACGACGGAAGGTGCCCGAGCGGCCGCCCGTCTTCTCCCACAGGGCCACATCGCCGATCGTCATGGATCGGTCGGCGGACTTGCACATGTCGTAGATCGTGAGGGCGGCGACCGACACGGCCGTGAGCGCCTCCATCTCGACACCGGTCCGGTCGATCGTGTCCACGTGGGCCTCGATCTCGATGAACGTGTCGTCGATGTGGAAGTTGATGAGCACCGCGCCCACGAGCAGCGGGTGGCAGAGCGGGATCAGGTCCGAGGTCCGCTTGGCGGCCTGGATGCCCGCGACGCGCGCCACGTTGAGGACGTCGCCCTTGCCGACCGACCCGCGGGCCACCAGCGCTGTGGTCTCGGGCTGCATGTGCACCCGGCCCCGGGCGACGGCCCGGCGGTGCGACGGATCCTTGGGCGTGACATCGACCATCCGGGCACGACCAAGAGGATCCAGATGAGTAAGTCGCTCAGGCATCGCCGAAGTCTACGTTCCCCCCGAGAACCCGCATCCAAGCCAGACCCGCGGCAACCTCGGGATCAGCGAGCGCGGGGAGGGCTTCCGAGCGCAGCGAGCCCAGGGGGGGCTGGGGGGACGGAGCTTGCGGAGTCCCCCAAGCCACCGAGGTGCGACGCAGTCGTGCCGAGGTGCGAAGACGGCTGGGCGTCAGCCCGTCGATCGAAAGCTCGACGAACGGAGCGAAGCGAGTGAGGAGAAGGGCCGATGGCGAAGCCGAGGCCCTACCCGCCGATCTCGGACATGGAGCGGGTGGGGCGGATGAAGGTGACGTTGCTGATGCCGTGGCCGGCCCACTTGCCGGCGACGGTCGCGGCCAGTGCGGCCGCGAGGTCGTCGTCGCTGGCACCGCCGTGCAGCAGGGCGCGGAGGTCGGTCTCGTCCGTGGAGAACAGGCAGGCGCGCAGCTGGCCATCGGCGGTGAGGCGGACGCGGTCGCAGCTGGAGCAGAACGGCTCGGTCACGGTGCCGATCACGCCGACCTCGCCCCGGCCGTCGAGGTAGCGGTGGCGCTCGGCTGGATCCGACCCCCGGTGGACGGGCTCGGTGGGGAACACGGCGTCGATGGCGGCGACGATCTCCGCGGACGCCATGACCTGGTCGTGGCTCCACCGCTGGTCGGCATCGAGGGGCATGAACTCGATGAAGCGGACGGTCACCCCCTCGTCACGGCCGAAGCGGGCGAAGTCGACGATCTCGTCGTCGTTGACGCCCCGCACCACGACGACGTTGACCTTCACCGGGTCGAAGCCGGTAGCGACGGCGGCGCGGATGCCGTCGAGCACGCGGGGCAGCTCATCTCGACGGGTCAGCTCCTCGAAGCGGTCGGCACGGAGCGAGTCGAGGGAGATGTTGAGCCGATCGAGGCCGGCGGCACGGAGGTCGCGTGCCTGCGAAGCGAGCGTGGAGCCGTTCGTGGTCAACGACAGGTCGACCGGCAGGGCCGCCAGCTGCTCGACGAGGACCGACAAGCCGGCGCGGACGGTGGGCTCGCCGCCGGTCAGGCGGATGGAGTCGAACCCGAACCGTTCGACGCACACGGTGGCAATGCGCGTGAGCTCCTCGAACGTGAGCAGTTCGTCGCGGGGGTGCCAGTCCATGCCCTCGGCCGGCATGCAATAGGTGCAGCGGAAGTTGCAGCGGTCGGTGACCGAGATGCGCAGGTCCCGATGGACGCGCCCAAAGCCGTCGACCAGCGCTGTGCGATCATCGGTCAGGGTCACCGCACCCAGGTTACGGGTCGCCGCGGCGCATCACCCCGTCCGGGTCGCGTCAGATCAGAGCGGCGGCGCGAGAAGGACGACGGTGACGTCGTCGCCCTCGCGGACACCGTCACCGTCGGGGAGCTCGGCGAGGGCGTTGGCGTCGGCCGCCGAGGCGAGCTGGTGCGAGCCCTGGCCGGAGACCGGGGTGGCGTGGAGGCGCCCCCCGACCCAGCGGCAGACGACGCGCTGGTACGCGGTGCGGCCGTCGGGGCGGCGGCCGAGGCCGGGACCGGCCACCGCGGCCACCCGGGGGAGGTCGAGGTCGGGCCGGCCGGCGAGGCGGCGCAGACCCGGCACGCCCAGCAGGGCGAGCGAGACCAGCGACGAGACGGGGTTGCCGGGCAGGCCGAAGACCGGGGTGCCATCGAGCACGCCGAAGGCGAACGGCTTGGCCGGACGGATGGCCACCTGCATCCACCGCATGTCGGCCAGCTCCCCCAAGACCACCTTCACCAGGTCGAAGTCGCCCATGCTCACCCCGCCGCTGGTGGCAACGGCGTCGCACGTCGACGCCGCCTCCACGAGCGCCGCCGACAGGGCGTCGCGGTCATCGGCGACGGTCCCGAGGTCGACCGCATCGACACCGAAGCTGCGGGCGAGGGCGACCAGCATCGGCCGGTTGCTCTCACGGATCTGACCCGGCGCGAGGGGACGGTCGTCGTCGACCAGCTCGTCGCCCGTCGAGATGACCCCGAGCCGGGGCCGGGGCACCACCACGGGCCGACGGACGTTGACCGACGCGAGCACACCGAGGTGCGCGGGCCCGAGCACCGTGCCGCCCGCCACGACCACCTCGCCGGGGGTGATGTCGCTGCCCGCGGCGCGGACGTTGCGGCCGACCTCGACCGCGTCGAGCACCTCCACGACGGTGGCGTCGGGACCACCCCGGGTGCGCTCGACCATGACCACGGCATCGGCACCGGACGGCATCGGGGCGCCGGTCATGATCCGCACCGCCTGCCCCGGGCCCACGTCCGTGTCGGCGGCCGCACCCGCGGCCACCGTGGCGACGACGGGCAGCGAGACGGCATGATCCACCGAGGCCGACGCCACGTCGGCCGAGCGCACGGCGTAGCCGTCCATCGCCGAGTTGGCCCACGGGGGGACCGGCTCGCCCGCGGTCACCGAGACGGCGAGGACGCAACCGAGGGCGTCGTCGAGCGCGACGGCCAACGGGGCCCGCGGTGCGCAGCGCGCCAGGACGTGGCCGCGCGCCTCAGCGAGCGGGATCAAGGGCACATCCGTCAGTCGGTGTGGAGGTCGTGGCGCTCGCAGATGTCGGCCAGGAAGCGGCCGAACGCCGGGCCGAGGTCCGCACGACCGAGCGCCAGCTCCACGATGGTCTCCAGGTAGGCGGGAACGGTGCCGGTGTCGTACCGGCCGCCCTTGAAGGTGGCGCCGTACACGGCCTGGTCGGCGAGGAGCAGGGCGATGGCGTCGGTGAGCTGGATCTCGCCGCCGACGCCGGGCTCGACCTGCTCGAGCTTGTCGAAGATCTCCGGGGTGAAGACGTAGCGCCCCATCACCGCGAGGTTCGAGGGGGCGACCGCCGGCTCGGGCTTCTCGACCAGGTCGAGGATCTGGACGAGCGAGTCCGAGATGCGCTCGGGCTTGGCGTTGCCGTAGCGCTTGATGTCCGCCTCTTCGACCTCTTGGAGCGCTAGCACCGACCGGCCGTACTGGGCGTGGATCTTGATCATGTCCGAGAGGAGCGTGTTGCCCTGCGCCATGAACTCGTCGCCCAG
>CAZCVS010000117.1:0-8731 GCA_964501845.1 uncultured Iamiaceae bacterium | reverse complement strand
AGCCAGGCCGGGTTCATCACCGACACCAACCACATGAACGCCAAGATCCTCGAGGTCCGCGCCGGCCGGGTGCGCGCCGCGGTCGACGCCGGCCACGTCCCGGTCATCGGCGGGGCCCAGGGCGTGTCCACCGACAACGACGTCACGTTCCTGGGCCGGGGCGGTTCGGACACGACGGCCGTGGCCCTCGCTGAGGCGCTGGGTGGCGACTGCGAGCTCTACACCGACGTCTCCGGCGTCTTCACCACGGACCCGCGGGTCGTGCCCGTGGCGCGGCGCATGAACCACATCTCCTTCGACGAGATGCTCGAGATGTGCGCGGCCGGCTGCCCCAAGCCGGCCATGCGAGCCGTCGAGTTCGCCCGCACCCACAAGGTCAAGCTGCACGTCCGGTCCGCGTTCACCTGGGAACCGGGCACCTGGATCACCCAAGAGGAGCCCAACATGGAAGATGCCATCGTCTCGGGGATCGTCGGCGACGACTCCGAGGCCAAGGTCACCATCACCGGCGTGCCGGACCGACCCGGTGTCTCCGCCACCCTGTTTCGGGCGCTGGCCGATGCCGACGTCAACGTCGACATGATCGTGCAGAACGTGTCCGAGGCCGGCATCACCGACATCTCGTTCACGGTTCCCGCCGACGGGCTCGAGGCCAGCGTGGCCATCGCCGAGCGGGTGGCCCCGCAGATCGGTGCCGATGGCGTCACCTACGACCCGTCCATCGCCAAGGTGTCCCTGGTGGGCGCGGGCATGAAGACCAACCCCGGGGTGGCGGCCACCGTCTTCGAGACGCTCGCGGCCAACCACATCAACATCGAGATGATCTCGACCTCGGCCATCCGCATCTCCTGCGTGGTGGCCGGCGACGAGTGCGACGCCGCCGTCACCGCGCTCCACACCGCCTTCGGGCTCGATCACGCCTCCTGAGGGGTGAACCCCGCCGGCAGGAATTCCTGCGGCGTTGTCACCCGAACCGTCCGCTCCAGCCGATGAAGGGGTGATGGACACCCAGCCGACCACCGACGGGTTCGAGCGGGCGTTCGGCGAGCTGTACCCGCAGGCCCGGTCGGTGGCGCTGCGCATCCTCGGCTCCATGCCGGCTGCCGAGGATGCCGCGGCCGAAGCGCTCACCCGGGCGCTCGTCGACTGGTCGCGGATCGGCGCCCTCCCGTACCGCGACGCGTGGGTGATGCGGGTCACCGCCAACGTCGCCATCGACGCCGCCCGCAAGCGTCGGCCCGAGGCCATCGAGGAAGCGCCGGAAGGCGTGGACACGATGGTGGGAGACGTCGCGGTGCTCCGGGTCACCCTGGTGGCGGCGCTGGCGGCGCTGCCCCGTCGCCAGCGCGAGGCCATCGTCCTGCGCCACCTGGTCGGACTGCCCGAGGTCGATGTCGCCGCGGCCATGCAGGTCTCCACCAACAGCGTCAAGAAGCACCTCCAGCGCGGCCTGGCCAAGCTCCGCCGCCTCGTGCCCGACGAAGGAGCCGACCTTGTCCTCGCCTGAACCTCGCACCAACGACGAGATGCTCTCCCTCGTCACCCGCCAGGCCGCCTACCGCATCGGTCGCCGCGCCCGCCACCGTCGGGTCCTGAAGCTGGCGTCGGTCGTCGTCGTGGTCTCGGCCTTCGCCGGCGCTGCGCTGTTCATCCGGGCCGGTTCGGAGGGCACCAGCAGGTTCGACACGGTCGGCATGCCGGTCCGCACGAGCGCCGGCGATGGGTCGGCGGAGCGGTTGAACATGGACAGCGGTGCTGGAGGCTCTGCCGGCACCATCCCCGCCGACACGGAGGCCGATCGAGCGATCATCTCCACGGGCTCGATCACCGTCCGGGTCGACGACGTCGAGGAGTCGGCCACCGAGGCCGCAGCCATCGCCTCCGACGCGGGTGGCTACGTCTCCAAGATGGACTCGAAGCTCGAAGGCGACCAGCAGATCACCCTGACCCTCCGGGTCCCGGCGGACCAGTTCGAGGAGGCGATGGACCAGGCCGCGGCACTCGGCGAGGTCCAGAGCCGCACCATGGACTCCGCAGACGTCACCGACCAGATCCTCGACCTGGAGGGACGCCTGGAGACGGCGCAGACCAGCGCGACCCGGCTGCGTGAGCTGCTGGTCGAGGCGCAGGACGTCCAGCACGTCATCGCCATCGAGGACCGCCTCGCCCAGAAGGAGGTGGAGATCGAGCAGTTCACCCGCGAGCTGACCACCGTCGAGGACCGGGTCGACCACGCCACGATCAGCGTCAAGCTGACCGAGCAGAAGGAGGCCCCGAAGGTCAACGACGATCTGCCGGGTCCGCTCGAGGCCCTGCGGTCCGGCGCGGTCGCCTTCGTGAACGTGGCCCTGGCCTCGGTCGCCGCGGTCGCCTTCGCGCTGCCCTTCCTCATGGTCGCCCTGCTGGCCTGGTGGCTCATCCGCCGGTGGCGTGGTCGATCCGTCTAGGGATTTCCCTTGGGGGCCGGCGAGCGGTCGCCGGTAGCCTGGTCCCATGCGCGTAGGGATCGTGGGAGCAACAGGACAGGTCGGCGGCGTCATGCTGGGCGTGCTCGCGGAGCGAGACGTCCCGGTCACCGAGCTGCGCCTCTTCGCCTCGGCCCGCTCGGCCGGGCGGACGATGCCGTGGAAGGGCACCGAGATCACCATCGAGGATGCGGCCACCGCCGACTTCACCGGCCTCGACATCGTGCTCTTCAGCGCCGGTGGGGCCACCTCGAAGGAGCTCGCTCCCAAGGTCGCCGCGGCCGGCGCGGTCGTCATCGACAACTCGTCGGCCTGGCGGATGGACCCCGAGGTCCCGCTGGTGGTGGCGGAGGTCAACGGCCACGCCGCGGCCCATCGGCCCGAGGGCATCATCGCCAACCCCAACTGCACGACCATGGCGGCCATGCCCGTCTTGGGCCCGCTCCACCGCGAGGCCGGGCTGCGCACCCTGGTGGTCTCCACCTATCAGGCCGTCTCGGGTGGCGGCCTCGCCGGCGTGGCCGAGCTCGACGAGCAGGCCAAGAAGGTGGTCGACCAGGCGGCGGCGCTGACGTTCGACGGGTCCGCGGTGGACTTCCCGGCCCCGCAGAAGTTCTCAGCCCCCATCGCCTTCAACGTCTTGCCCCTGGCCGGCTCCATCGTCGACGACGGCCTCGAGGAGACCGACGAGGAGCAGAAGCTCCGCAACGAGTCCCGCAAGATCCTCGACATCCCCGAGCTGCTGGTGTCGGGCACCTGTGTCCGGGTGCCGGTGTTCACCGGGCACTCGCTCTCGATCAACGCCTCGTTCGAGCGGCCCATCACCCCGGACCTCGCCCGCCAGATCCTCGGCTACGCCCCCGGCGTCGAGCTGGCCGACGTGCCGACGCCCCAGATGGCGGCCGGCCAGGACCCCACCTACGTCGGGCGCATCCGCGTCGACGCCACCGTCGCCAACGGCCTGGCCCTCTTCCTCTCGAACGACAACCTCCGCAAGGGCGCCGCCCTCAACGCTGTCCAGATCGCGGAGCTGGTCTGGGCGGAGCTCAGCGCCTGAGCGAAGCTCAGGGGCAGCTGCAGGGGATCGTCCCGCAGCGGGGGCAGCCGTCGGCGTAGCGCTGGGCGGCGTCCTCGAGGGAGAGGTCGAGCTGGTGGGCGAGCGAGGCCAGCCACGCCAGCACGTCGGACAGCTCGTGGCGCTGCTGGTCGACCGTGCCCTTGCGCACGGCTTGGGCCAGCTCGCCCAGTTCCTCGCAGAGCCATGCCACGGTCGCCGCGGTGCCGCGCGCTCGGTCGCGCTCGCCGTAGGTCGCGGCGATGGTCTCCTGGAGCTCGGTGAGGTGCACGGTGCGAGCGTAGGTCCGCGTAGTCTCCGGCAATGGCAGGCACCGGTGGACTGCGGCGGTTGAGGACAAGGTGGCGTCATCGCTGTCGCAGCGCCGAAGCGGCCGTGCCACGCCGGATGCGAGCGCCACCGGCGGGATCGCCGTGTCGTACGCTCCCGAGCGCGACGGCGATGCCGACCCTGGCGAGGTCGTGTGGACGTGGGTCCCGTTCGAGGACGATCCGTCCCAGGGAAAGGACCGGCCGGTCCTGGTCCTCGGGTGGGACGGCCCGATGCTGGCGGCGGTGCAGCTGTCGAGCAAGGATCACGGCCAGCGTCGAGATGCCCACGAGTGGGTCGAGGTCGGGCGCGGCGGGTGGGATCCGCAGAACCGGGTCAGCTACGCCGACGCCAGCCGGCTGCTGCGCGTCGAGCCTGGATCGGTGCGGCGCGAGGGAGCCTCGCTCGATGAGCGCGCCTTCGCCCGGGTGATCGCACGGGTCGCCGAGGTCCACGGTTGGACCCGGTAGCGGTCCGGCCCGGGCCGATGTCTCAGCCGGAGGTCCCTCCGGACTCGGCCGCGACCCCGTCGGCGGCGGTCTCGGTGGCAGGGGGAGTGACCTTGAGGCGGGGCGGGCGGCCATCGACCTTGACGAGGCGGGGCTCCTCGGCCTCGCTGAGGCGGACCTCGACCCGGGCGATCTCTGGTGGATCTGGTTCATCGACGGTGGGGGGCGCCGGAGCGGGCTGCCTGAAGTCCCGGGGGTGGTCGTCCGACGGCCGCTCCGGTGGCGGCGTTGGGGTCATGTGGAGGAGGATGTCGGACGTGTTCTGTTGGCCGTCCATCGCGCCGGTGGCGACGGTTTCGGCGATGCCGGGGAGGTCATCTGCGGCGTCGGTGTAGACGGGTCCGAAGCGGCCCCTGAACGCGCGGTGGACCCACGCTCCCCGGCCCGGTGAGTAGCGCCAGCCGACGAGGCGCAAGGCGCCGAGCTTCTTCTTCGATACAGGCCGACGGCGCCTGTTCGGTCGATACGACACTGTCCTCCCATCGCTGCCTGCGGGCAGCAACCCCTCCGTGACCTGGATCGCTGCTCCTGGTGGCTCTGTTTGATGAGCGGCCGCGTCGGTCCGGTCAGACGATGACAGCGGCATCACCACGCTACGACCGATGTTCGCTCGACGCCAGCCGTGCGGCCGCGAAGCCAGCTGGTGGATGGTCCGCAGCGCCGATCGTGTCCGATCCCTAGGGTGCCCACCATGGTCCGCCGCTCGGATGACGATCCCGGTCTCCCGATCAAGTGGCATCCGGTGTCCAACGGCGAGTTCGTGCCGCCGCCATCGACCCGGCTGGTGCGGGAGGCGACCCGGCAGAGCCTGGCGGCCCTCGATGCGAACGCTCGGCGGCTCGGGGTCAGCCGCCGCCAGTTCCTGCTCTCCACCATGGGCTCGGCCACCATGTTGGCTGTGCTTTCCGCATGCTCGAGCGATGAAGCGCGCAGCAAGGGCGAGGAGCCGGGTGGCTCCTTCGACGTCCCGAAGGAGGCGACCACCGAGCCCGAGGCGGCAGCGGAGGTCATCGGTGGAGACGGCCTGGTGTTCGACGTGCAGACGCACCTGCTCGACTTCCCGGCGGCGATGGCGGCGGGCGCACCGCTCGGGTTCCCGCAGTCCGACTGCGGCGAGGAGGACTGGCACGACTGCTACCGCCGGCCGGCGTTCCTCGACCTCATGTTCCTCGAGAGCGACACCAGCGCCATCGTCCTCTCCGCCATCCCCTTCCCGGGCGACCTGCTCAGCCCGGAGGTGATGGCCGAGACGATCCGCATCGGCGAGGAGCTGTGCGGCGACGGCCGCGTGTTCATGCAGGCGCAGACCAACCCGTCGGCGGCTCCGGTGGCGCAGCTCAAGGAGTCGATGGCGCAGGTGGCGGCGGACTTCCCCATCACCGCGTGGAAGGCGTACTGCCACGCCGGCGGGCCGGGCTGGTTCCTGGACGACCACGATCCCACGGCGCCGCAGTGCGGCGAGGCGTTCCTCAGCCAGGCCGAGGCCCTCGGCATCAAGCGGGTCGCCATCCACAAGGGGTTCACGATGATCGGCGGCGTCGGGCCCGATGCCGCCAAGTACTCCGACCCCGTGGACATCGGCCCGGCGGCGGCGGCCCACCCCGACATCGACATCATCGTGTACCACTCGGGCTTCGACGTCGGGCCGCCCGAGGGCCCCTACGACGAGGCCAACGACTTCGGCGTCGACCGCCTCATCACCTCGATGCGCGCCAACGGGATCGAGGCCGGCGGCAACGTGTACGGGGAGCTGGGTTCCACGTGGCGCTTCGTCATGAGCAAGCCGACCGAAGCGGCCCATGTCATCGGCAAGCTGCTCAAGCACGTGGGCCCCGACAACATCCTGTGGGGCACCGATTCGATCTGGTACGGCTCGCCGCAGGACCAGATCGAGTCGTTCCGGGCGTTCCAGATCTCCGACGAGTTCCAGGAGCGCTACGGCTACCCGGCGCTGACGTCCGAGGTGAAGGCCAAGATCTTCGGCCTCAACGCGGCCGAGTTGCACGGCTTGGACCCGAAGGCGGGCGCCTGCCGGTTCGACAAGGCCGAGCTGGAGGAGGTGCGCTTCCGCAACGGCCGCAAGAACAAGACCTTCGGCCCCGCCACCGCGACCGCTGTCAAGCTCCTGCAGTCGCACGGTGAGCCGTGGGAGGCCATGACCCGCTGACCGGCGGGCCGGGGAGCGAGTCCTAGAACCCGAACAGGCCTCGGACCGAACCAACCGGGTCGCCGACCGGGCGGGCGAGGTCGAGGGGGAGCTGGGTGCCGTTGAACGCCTCGGTGCCGAGCACGAGCTGGGCGCTGGCGACGGAGCCGGTTCCGTGCGTGTGCAGGTAGTCGAGGCCGCGGCTGAGGTCGCTCACGTTGTTGACCACGCCGCCGGGGAGCCCGACGCCGAGGGTGGAGAGCACGCCCAGGGCCCGACCCTCGCGATCGAGGAACGCGCTGCCGGAGTCACCGGGGATGCCGGGGGTGACGGTGTTCACCACGTGGGTCCAGCCGTTGCCCTCGGTGCTGCTGGTGATGCCGAGCTTCGGGGACAGCAGGGTGATGCCCTGGCGCAGGCTCGAGTTGCCGTACGAGTACACGGACCCGGTGGTGCCGGTCGTGTTCAGGCCGGTGGGGCCGCCCCAGTGCGGGATCGACGGGTTGACCTTGTCCACGTCGGCCGGGTGGATCCTGATGAGTGCGAAGTCGTTGTAGGCGCAGGCGTCAGGGTCCGTCTCGCCCACGGCCTGCATGGTGTTCCACGAGTTGTAGGCGAGCGTGCCGGGGTGGTCGGCGCCGCTGATGTCGACCTCGGTGCCGATGGGCAGCGTGCCGCTGGTGCAGCCGTTGGTGTCGGTGGCGGCCCCGGTGCTGGAGCAGTGCGCGGCTTGGCCGAGGTAGGTGTCGGTGCCGTCAGTGAAGACGAAGTTGGCCGTGCACTGGCCGCCGGAGGTGAACGTCTGCACGCCGGGGTGGATGGTCGCGGTGTCGGCGGGCGCGTAGGTGGGCGCGGCGCCGGCGGCGGTCGGGCCCGCCACGATGGCGATGGCGAGCGCGAGGCCGGCCGCCAGGGCGAGGATGGGTCGGTGCATGGGAGGCGCTTCTCCTGTGAGAGGGGTGTCCAGGGCCGCAGGCGGAGCTCCCGTGACCGGCGTCTCCCCTGAGGTGGGCGTCACTTCCCATCTGTCACGGAACTGAAACATGAACGGGGTTCGCCACCTGTTCCCGGCGCTGCGACCCATCAGGCGTTGCTCGGTCTGGAAATCGTCCTCGACGCTGTCGTACATGCGTAGTACAACGATCCCCATGGCAACGATCACCGTGCGCCTCGATGCCGACGACGAGCGCCTCCTCGACGACCTCGCCTCTACGCACGGCGATCGCTCCACCGTCATCCGCGAGGCCATCCGCCTGTTGTCCGGCCACGAGGCGCGACGGAAGGGCATGCGCGAGTTCTTGGACCAGTGGGAGGCGGAGGTCGGGCCGATCGATCAGGCCGAGGTCGACGAGATGGCTCGCCGCTTCGGCCTGTGATCCTGGATGCTGGCGTCCTGATCAGCATCGACCGGGAGGAAGCAGCGGCAGGGACGCTGCTCCGACTCCTCGACCAGCGGGGCGACATGTGCCGCACGACCGAGCCGGTGCTCGGTCAGGTGTGGCGGGACGGCCCTCGCCAAGCCCGCCTGGCGCGGGTGCTCCGAGATGTGCGGGTGCACCCGTTCCTCGACGGCCGCAGGGTCGGGCGCCTCCTCGGCGATGCAGGAACCAGCGATGTCGTCGATGCCCACCTCGTGTTGCTCGCCGTGGAACTGGAGGAGGGGATCGTCACCGGTGATCCGGGTGACCTCCGCCGCCTCGCCGCCACCTTTGGCACGCATGCCCCGACGATCCACGCCTGGCCCTGAACGCACGGAACCCCGCCACCAGGGCGGGGTTCCGTGATGACCGTCGATTGGTCGGGGTGGCGGGATTTGAACCCACGACCTCTGCGTCCCGAACGCAGCGCTCTGCCAAGCTGAGCCACACCCCGGAGTTGTGCGGAGGGCAACCGTAGCCGGTGGGCTGGCGGTGCCTCCATCTGGTTCAGCTGGTGGTGCCGACGTCGGCCGAGGTGGCCATGCCCTCCTCGTACCGGTCGCCGGCCAGCAGGGCCGTGGCGGCCGTGCGCAGGCGGAACGAGTCGATGGGCTTGACGATCCAGCCGTCGGCCTCGGCCCGGTTGGCCAAGAAGGCGTCGACGTCGCGGTCGAGCAGCATGAGCACCGTGGTGTGGGGAAGACGGCCGACGGACTCGTCGAGGCGCAGGTCCATGCACGCGGCCATGCCGCCCATGTTGCCGATCTGCAGGTCGAGCACGACCAGATCGGGCGCCAGCTCGTGCACGG
>CAZCVS010000116.1:5867-8752 GCA_964501845.1 uncultured Iamiaceae bacterium | reverse complement strand
CGGGAGAAGCTGCGGGAGGCGGCGATCCAGGCCGAGTACGCCACGGGCGTCCAGGAGGACACCGAGGAAGAGGCCCGGCGGCACGTGATCATCCGCGTGGGCACGATCATCGTCGGCTCCATCGTGCTGCTCGCCGGGCTGGCGATGCTGGTGCTCCCCGGTCAGGGGATCATCACGGTGATCATCGGCCTCGGCATCTTGGCCCGCGAGCTGCCGTGGGCCGAGCGCATGCTCGAGTACGCCAAGAAGAAGGCCAAGATCGACGAGCTCAAGGAGCAGCCGTGGTGGGTCAAGGGCATCGCGTGGGCGTTCACCATCGCCGCCATCGCTGCGTCGATCTGGTGGATGTTCCTCGCCGACCCGAAGCCCGCGCTCGCTGAAGCGCTCCCCTGGAACTGGGACTGACTGCTCCAGCCGGCCGGCGGCCAGCGGCGGCGATCAGCGGTCGGCGAGGTTCTTGCGGATGAGCTCGACCTTGGCTTCGGAAGCGTTGGCGTCGGCGCCCTGCTCGTCGAGCAGCGCCGCCCGGTCGGCGTCAGCCTCGGCTTGGGCGCTGGCATCGGCGTGGGTCAGCGCTCCCTCGATGCCCTCCTCGCCGATGGTCCCGGCCCAGTGCACGAGGGCGTCGACCATCTCGTCTTCGGGGACGACGGCGACCACCTGGCCCTTCACGAAGAGATGGCCCTTCTTGCGGCCGGCGGCGATGCCGAGATCGGCATCGCGGGCCTCGCCGGGCCCGTTGACGACGCAGCCCATGACGGCGACCTGGATCGGGAAGTCCAGCCCGTCGAGCGCGGCCTGCGCATCGTTGGCGACCTTGATGACGTCGACCTCGGCGCGCCCGCAGGACGGGCAGGCGATGAGATCGAGGCCCTTGCGCTCCCGCAGGCCCATCGACTCGAGCAGCACCCGTCCGGCCCGCGCCTCCTCGATGGGATCGGCGGTGAGCGAGTAGCGGATGGTGTCGCCGATGCCCTCCGCGAGCAGGGCGGCGATGCCGGCGGTGGCCTTCACGACACCGGCGGGCGGCGGGCCGGCCTCGGTGACGCCGAGGTGCAGCGGATGGTCGGTGGCCTCCGAGAGCTGCCGGTACGCCCCGATCATGAGCGGCACGCTGGAGGCCTTGACCGAGATCTTCACCTGGTCGAAGCCGACCTCGTCGAAGTACGCCAGCTCCTGCTGGGCGCTCTCGACCATGGCCTCGGGGGTGACCTTGCCGCCGTACTTCTGGTACAGCCGCTCATCGAGCGACCCGCCGTTCACGCCGATGCGGATCGGGACGCCGCGGTCGCGGGCCTCCGACGCGATGAGCTTGATGTGCTCGGGCCGCTTGATGTTGCCGGGGTTGAGGCGCAGGCAGTGGACCCCGGCCTCCAGCGCCGCGAGGGCCATCCGGTAGTTGTTGTGCACGTCGGCCACGATCGGCACGGGTGAGCGGGGGACGATGTGGGCCAGTCCGGCGGCAGCATCGGCGTCGTTGCACGTGCAGCGCACGATGTCCGCTCCGGCGCCGTAGAGCGCGTACACCTGCTGGAGCGTGCCCTCGACATCAGCTGTCTTGGTGGTGGTCATGGACTGCACCGAGACCGGCGCGTCGCCGCCCACCGCGACCGGGTGGGTGGGGTGCGCCAGGACGATCTGACGGGTGCTGCGCCGCTTGGCCAGGGAGATGGCGCCGTCGTCCACGATCAGCCGATCGGGTTGACGACGTCGAGGTACAGGCTGGAGAAGAACAGCAACCCGAGCACCACGACGACGCCGTAGGTCAGCGGGAGCAGCCGGGTCACGTCGGCGAAGTACCGGCGGCGGTGCAGGCGCCGCTCCTGGATGTTCTCGTACACCGCGATGGCCACGTGGCCCCCGTCGAAGGGCAGCAGCGGGATCAGGTTGAAGATCCCGATGAAGATGTTGATGAGGGCGAACAGCGTGATGAGCGCACCGGGGTTGACGCCGCCCACCGACGAGCCGAAGCGCACCAGGCCGTAGATCGACAGGATCCGGTCCTCGCCGGTGGAGCCCGACGCGGTGGTGGCCCTGCCCGACGGGTTCTTGGCGATGGCCGCGGCCTTCTCCTCGCACGTCTCGGTCGTGGTCGCCGCCGGGTCCTTGGCCTCCTTGCGGTCCTCACGGGCGCTGCCCACCTGGGAACCGAACGACGTGATGCCCGACGGGGTGAAGAAGCTGCCGAGGCCCTTCATCGAGATGACGAAGACCTCGCCGAACTGCTGCGGCGCCTTCACCAGACCGGCGATGGGGCCCACGGTCTCGTTGGGCGGACCGGCCATCTTGATGCCGAGGCCGCAACTGGAGCCGGTGCTGCCGTCCGCGTCGGTGAACGTGTACGCCCCCAGCGTCAGATCCTCGGTGCGCACCGAGCCGTCGCGGACGAACGTGATCGCGACGGTCTCGCCGTAGTGGGGCGCGGCCGCGGCCGGCAGGTCCGCCGAGGTGGGCGTGGCGGTGCCGGCGATGCTGCGGATCTGGTCGCCGGGCTGGAGCCCGGCAGCTTCGGCACCCGACCCGGTGTACACGCGCTCCACGACGGGAGCCGGCCTGGCGGCGTCGGGGTTGAAGGCGTCAGCCGGCTGCCCGATGAACACGGCGCTGATGTAGAGCAGCAGGAGGGCGAGGAAGAAGTGCATGGCCGAGCCGGCGACGGCGACCGAGACCCGCGAGCCGAAGCTCTTCTGGCGGTAGGTGCGATCCTCGTCTTCGGGCGCGACCTCGTCGATGTTCACCATGCCCGGGATCTTCACGTAGGCCCCGGCCGGGATGAGCTTGATGCCGTACTCCGTCTCGCCCCGGCGGATGGACCAGATCCTCGGCCCGAAGCCCAAGAAGAACTCGGTGACCTTCATGCCCGCCCGCTTGGCCGTCAGGTAGTG
>CAZCVS010000116.1:0-5767 GCA_964501845.1 uncultured Iamiaceae bacterium | reverse complement strand
GGTGAGCCCCATCACGCTACGGGCTGCGAGCCTCGCCCGGCGGTCGGCATCGATCACATCGTCTACATCGGCCGGAACCGCTCCGTCGTGACGATCGAGCACGCTGGCGCAGACCGCGGCGATGTCGACCCAGGCGATGCGGCCCTGGAGGAACGCGTCGACGGCCTCCTCGTTGGCGGCGTTGAGCCACGCCGGGGCCAGGCCGCCGCTGCGACCGGCGGCGTAGGCCAGGCCGAGGCACGGGAATGCGTCGAGGTCCGGGGGCTCGAAGTCGAGCCGCGACATGGTGGTCCAGTCGATCGCACCGAACGCGGCGCCCGAGCGGTCGGGCCAGGCCAGGGCGTACCCGATGGGCAGGCACATGGTGGGCATCGAGAGCTGGGCGATGGTGGAGCCGTCGGTGTAGGTGACCATCGAGTGGACGATCGACTGCGGGTGGACCACCACGTCGATCTCGTCGAAGCCGATGTCGACGCCTTGGTCCCCCGCCGGCCGCCCGAACAGCTCGTTGGCCTCGATGACCTCGAGCCCCTTGTTCATCAGCGTGGACGAGTCGACGGTGATCTTCGGGCCCATGCTCCAGGTCGGGTGGGCCAGGGCGTCGTCGATGGTGACGTCGGCGAGCTCCGCGGCGGAGCGGCCGCGGAACGGACCCCCGCTCGCGGTGAGCACGAGCTTCGCGACCCGCGACGGACCGGTCTCGTCACGCGACCGCAGGCACTGGTGCAGGGCCCCGTGCTCGCTGTCGACCGGGACCAGCTCGGCTCCCGGAGTTCGGCGGGCCTGCTGCACGACCGGGCCGCCGGCGATGAGCGACTCCTTGTTGGCCAGCGCCAGGCGTCGCCCCGCCTCCAGGGTTGCGAGCGTGACGCGCAGCCCGGCGAAGCCGACGACGCCGTTCACGCAGACGTCGGCCTCCGCCCCGAGGCTGGCGAGGCCTTCGGTCCCGACGCGGATCTCGACGCCCGGGAGCCGCTCGCGAGCCGCGTCGGCCGTGGACTCGTCGGACACCGCGACGACCCGCGGCCGCACCGCGTCGACCTGCGCGGCGAGCTGGTCGAGGTTGCGACCGGTGGCACCCAGGGCGACGATCTCGTAGCGGTCGGGCTCGGCGGCGACGACGTCGATCGTCTGCGTGCCGATGGAACCGGTGGAGCCGGCCAGGGCGATGGTGGTGGTCACACCACGTTGAGCGGACCGAAGGGACCGAAGGCCAGCGTCAGCCACAGCACCGTGGGCAGCACGAACAGCATGGCGTCGAAGCGGTCGAGCACCCCGCCGTGGCCGGGCAGCAGCGAGCCCATGTCCTTGACCCCGAGGTCACGCTTGAGGACCGACTGGCACAGGTCGCCCAGCGGGGCGGCGATGGCAGCGCCGATGCCGAGCAGGAGGCCGGCGGAGAAGCCCTCCCACGGGCCGACGTCGACCATGCCGACGAGGATCACCGGGACGAGCAGGGCGCACGCCATGCCGCCCAGGAGGCCTTCGACCGTCTTGTTCGGGCTGGCCGATGACAGCGGGCGGTGACCCATGGCCTTGCCGATGAACAGACCGCCGACGTCGTAGGCGACGGTGGCGGCGATGGCCACGAGCAGCAGCGACAGGCCCTTGGTCATGGAGGCCATGAACGCAGCCGACGAGCCGAGCCCGCCGATCCAGATCACGCCGAGCAAGGTGGCGCCGGTGCCCTCGAGCACCCGCGGGTCCTTGCCCCCGGCTCCGACGACGTACCAGGTCAAGATGGTCGCGACGGTGAGGAAGGCCACGAGGGGGTAGGCCCCGAGGCCCTTCCAGTGGACGGCGAGCGGCAGCGCCACGACGGCCGCGAGGCCGACCACGCGGGCGGACTCCCAGCCGACCTTGCGGAGCACCTCGAAGTACTCGATGGCGCAGGCCGCGAGGATCAGCGTCACCAAGACGGTGGTCGCCGCCGAGCCGACCACGATCGCGACGACGCCGAGGACGGCGAGCCCGAGCCCGACCGCGACGGCCATCGGCATGTTGCGGTCGCCGCCCCCGCCTGCGGCGGCGTAGGCGGGCTCGTCCGCGTACTCGTCCTCGTAGCCCTCGTCGACCCACTGGTCGTCCTCGGTCCACGTGTCGTCCGCGCCGTCGGGCTGGTCCGCCGAGGCGCTCCAGTCGTCGTCGCCGACCTCCCAGCGAGGCCCCGGATCGGTGGGCACCCCCGGATCTCCGGTGCGCTCTTCCACCCGCTCCTCCATGTCATCGAAGCCGAAGTACTCCTCGTGGCTGGGCTCGTCGTCGGCATCGCCGAGGGCGCCGACGCGCACCTCGCCGCTGTCGCCGGCGAGCTTCTCCACGAACCCGTCGTCGCCCCAGTCGTCGTCGGCATCGCGCCAGCGCGGGGTGGACGTGGCGAACGACGACCACACGTCGAGGTCGTCCTCGTCATCAGAGATCAACGGGGCGTCGTCGCCGATCAGCACGGCCGGAACCTCGCCCGTGGGCGGCTCGGTCCAGTGCGGGAGCGAGACCGGCCCGGTGACGGGGTCAGGTGCCGGTTCCACCGGGGGGCGCTCGATGCGGGTCGGGTCTGCGCTCGCGTCGAGCGGGAAGCGCAGCGCCGGCCGCGGTCCCGCCGGGGGTGCCGGGGGGCGGTCGCCGTAGCGCAGCTCGTCGTCGGTGCGGCGCGGCGCGACGTCGTCGCGCTCCATCGCCTCGGCGGCCTCGTCGGCGCCGATGATGCGTACGCCTTCAGCCGTGTCCTTCGGCTGGGGCTCGTCTGGTCGAGATCCTCGTTGATCGTCCATGGCACCTCCTGGGGTTGCGCCTGGTCCGGGACGGGGCCCGGATCCGCCCGATGGCGGCGGACCGCCTCCGGCTCGGGGATGTGGTGCGGATGTCCCGCACCCTGGTCAGTCTTCGAGCAGCTCCTGCTCCTTGTGCGCGAGCGCAGCATCGATCTCGGCCTCCGCGGCCTGGGTGACCTTGTCGAGGTCCTTCTCGGCTCGGGAGAGCTCGTCTTCGGAGAGCTCGCCGTCCTTCTGGAAGGCCTCCAGCTCCTGGCGGCCGGCGCGGCGCAGGTTGCGCACGGCGATCCGGCCCTCCTCGGCCATGCCCTTGACGATCTTCACGTACTCCTTGCGGCGCTCGGCGGTGAGCGGCGGGAAGGAGAGGCGGATGTTGTTGCCGTCGTTGCTGGGGTTGAGGCCCAGGTCCGACTGGCGGATGGCCTTCTCGATGGCGGCCATGGCGCCCTTGTCGAACGGGGCGATCACGAGCATGCGGGCCTCGGGCACGGAGAAGCCGGCCAGCTGCTGGAGCGGGACGTCGGAGCCGTAGTACTCGACGGGGATCTTCTCGACCAGCGCGGGAGCGGCCCGACCGGTGCGGATCGACCCGAACTCGCTGCGGGCGCGGGTGACCGCGCGCGCCATGCGCTCCTTGGTGTCGTCGATCACCATCGACGCCATGTCGTCGCTCATCGGCTGGTGGGTCGCGTGCAGGTCACCGGACCAGGGTACCGACTCCCCGCTCGCCGGTGAGGACACGCCCGAGGTTGCCCTCGGTCAGCGCGTCGTACACGACGATCGGGAGGTGGTTGTCCATGCAGAAGGTGATGGAGGTGGGGTCCATCACACCGAGGCCCTTGTTGAGCACGTCCATGTACGTGATCTCGTCGAGCTTGGTGGCGGCAGGGTCGAGCTTGGGGTCCGCGGTGTAGACGCCGTCGACGCCCCCGTGGGTCCCCTTGACCACCGCACCGGCGGAGAGCTCGGCGGCCCGGAGGGCGGCGGGCGTGTCGGTGGTGAAGAACGGCGCGCCGAGCCCGCCGGCGAGGATGACGACGCGGCCCTTCTCGAGGTGGCGCAGCGCCCGGCGCCGGATGTAGGGCTCGGCGATCTGCTCCATGTGCAGCGCGGTCATCACCCGGGTGGGCTGGTCGAGCTGCTCGAGGGTGTCCTGGAGGGCCAGGCCGTTGATGACCGTGGCCAGCATGCCCATGTAGTCCGCCTGGGCGCGGTCCATGCCGGCGCCGGCGCCGTGCATCCCCCGCCAGATGTTGCCGCCGCCGATGACGACCGCCACATCGACGTCCATGCGCCGAGCGCTGACGATCTCTTCCGCCAGCTGGCGGACGACGGTGCCGGCGATGCCGTAGGAGCCGCCGCCGAACGCCTCACCGGAGAGCTTGAGCACGATCCGGGGCCACCGAGGGGTGACCGCGGCGGGACCAGGCTCCGGCGAGGCGTCGGCCATGCTCAGCTGCCGATCGAGACCAGGGCGAACCGGGCGATCGACGCGCCGCCCAGGAGCTGGGCGATGGTCTGCTTGTCGTCCTTGACGTAGGGCTGGTCGATGAGGACCTGGTCCTTGAACCAGGCACCGAGGCGGCCTTCGACGATCTTGGCGATGGCCTGCTCCGGCTTGCCCTCGGCCTGGGTGATGGCGGTGAGCGTCTCGCGCTCGGCGGCCACCTCGGCCTCGGGGACCTCGTCGTTGGTGAGGTACTTCGGCTTGGAGAAGGCGATGTGCACGGCGATGTCGTGGGCCAGCTCGACGGTGCCGCCACCGGTCAGCTCGACGATGACGCCGAGCACGCCCCGGCCGTCTTGGCGGTGGATGTAGCTGTCGATCACGTTGCCCTCGGCCGCCTCGAAGCGGACGACCTGGCCGAGCTCGATGTTCTCCTTGAGGAGGACCTTCATGTCGTCGATGGCCTCGGCCTTCTTCGACGCGGCGTCCTCCCCCTCGATTGCCACGATGGTGGCGATCTCCTGGACGAGGCTGGCGAACTGGTCGGACTTGGCGACGAAGTCGGTCTCGCACTTGAGCTGGGCGATGGCGGCGACGCCGTCGACCAGCGACACGGCGACGGTGCCCTGGCTGTTGTCACGGTCCTCACGGGCCGCGGACTTCGCCAGGCCCTTCTCGCGGAGCCACTTGGCCGCCGCCTCGGCATCGCCACCGTTCTCCTGGAGCGCCTTCTTCGCGTCCATCATCCCGGCGCCGGTGGACTGGCGGAGGGCTTGGACGTCCTTGGCGGTGAAATCAGGCATCGGTGGTGGTCTCCTCGACCGGGTCGGTGGCTTCGGTGGTGGGCGCGGCGGCGACAGGGGCAGCCTCGGCCTCGGGTGCGGCCTCCGGGGTCTCGACGACCTCGGCTGCAGGCTGCGGGGCGGCCTGCTGGGCCGCGATGCGGGCCTCACGCTCCGCGGCCGCGGCGGCGGCCTGACGACGGGCCTCGGCCTGCTGCGCGGCGACAGCGGCCTCCTCCTCGCTGGTGCGGGCCTTGGGCGGCTGGGCCGCACCGGGGCGCTTCGAGGCGATGAGGCGGCCTTCCTCGACGGCGTCGGCGATCACGCGGCACATGAGGGCGCCGGAGCGGATCGCATCGTCGTTGCCGGGGATGACGTACTGGATGATGTCGGGGTCGCAGTTGGTGTCGACGACGGCGACGATCGGCAGCTTCAGCTTGTTGGCCTCGGTGACCGCGATGTGCTCTTCCTTGGTGTCGAGGATGAACACGGCCGACGGGAGCTTCTCCATCTGGGCGATGCCGCCCAGGTTGCGCTCGAGCTTGGCCAGCTCGCGGCTGATCAGGAGGGCTTCCTTCTTGGGCATGGCCTCGAACTCGCCGGAGTCCCGCATGCGGCGGTACTCGGCCATCTTGGCGACGCGCTTGGACATGGTCTCGAAGTTGGTGAGCATGCCGCCGAGCCAGCGCTCGTTGATGTACGGCATGCCGCACTTCTCGGCGTAGGACTGGATGGGGTCCTGGGCCTGCTTCTTGGTGCCGATGAAC
>CAZCVS010000115.1:0-8754 GCA_964501845.1 uncultured Iamiaceae bacterium | reverse complement strand
CCTGCACCATCTCGAAGTCGCTGTCGAGGTGGCGGGGCCCCGGGTCGGTGATCGAGGCGAGGAACTCGGGGGCCCTGTAGGTGCCGATGAAGTCGCGGGCGCCGTCGAGGGCGCCCGGGTCGACGCCGAACTCGGCCTCGCGGCCGAACAGCTTGCCGGCGAGGTCGGCCACGGCGTCGGCGGTGAAGGCGCAGGCGATGTTGCCCTCGGCCTCGCCCTTGGCGCCGTAGTCGAGCAGCCCCTTGGCGATGGCGACCGCCGAGGCGGCGTGGGCCAGGTCGTAGGCCAGCACCTGGTTGGCATCGACCCCACCCTCGGCGGTGGCCAGGGTGCGGACCCCGGTGTCGACCACGGTGGAGGCCAGGTCGATCACGGTTGCGGCGGCGGCGAGATCCGGAGCAGTCATGGGCCGGATCGTACTTTCGGGCCGGTGTCTCGCTCACATTGGACGGATGTCTCGATGGTGCGTCAGCTCGCCTCGCTGGGGAGCACCATCGTGGACGAGTACTGGTCGAGCCAGACGAGCAGCTCGTCGAGCGGCAGGGGCCGGGCGAGGTGGAACCCCTGGGCCAGGTCGCACCCGAGGCGGCGCAGCAGCACGAGGTCATCCGCGTGCTCGACGCCCTCGGCGACCACCTTCAGGCCGAGGTTGTGGCCGAGGTCGATCATCGACCGCACGATGGTGAACTCCTCGGACCGGCGGTGCATCTCGCTCACGAACGAACGGTCGATCTTCACCTCCTGGAGCGGCAGGTCGCGCAGGTAGGTGAGCGATGAGTAGCCGGTGCCGAAGTCGTCGATGGCGGTGCCGACCCCGAGGTCGCCCAGCTGGGTGAAGATCTCGCGGGCGAGCCCGGGGTCGTCCATCAGCTCGGTCTCGGTGAGCTCGAGCACCAGGTCGCCGGCCGGCACCTGCGAGATCGACAGCTCCTGCGCCACGTAGGGCACCAACTCCGGGTCGTAGAGGTTCCGGACCGACAGGTTCACCGCCAAGCCGATCGGATGGCCGGCGGCGCGCCAGCGCGTGGTGGCGATCATGCCTTCGCGCAGCACCCAGCGGGTCAGTGGCTGGATGGCACCGGAGAGCTCGGCCAGCTCGATGAACTGGTCGGGCCCGATCTGGCCGAGCCGCGGGTGGTTCCAGCGCACGAGCGCCTCGGCTCGGACCGGCCGACCGGTCCGCAGGTCGACGCAGGGCTGGAAGTGCAGCTCGAACTGCTCGAGGGCGACCGCGTCGGGGAGGTCGCCGATGAGGGTGAGGCGCTCCACGCTGGAGCGGTCGTGCTCGGCGGCGTACACCGCGGAGCCGGTGCCGGACCGCTTGGCCATGTACATGGCGACATCGGCCCGCTGGATGAGCGTGGACACGTCGTCGGCGTGCTCGGGGAACAGGGCGATGCCGATGGACGCGTTCGACTGGAGGCGCACGTCGTCCATGAGGAACGGCTCGGTCAGGGTGTCGCGGATGCGGCCCGCGACCTGACGGGCTCCCTCCACCGTCACCTCGCCGACGAGGACCAGGGCGAACTCGTCGCCTCCCAGCCGGGCGACCAGGGCGTTGTCGAACTCCCGCGTCAGGCGGTCTCCGATGCCCCGCAGGAGCTGGTCGCCCACGTGGTGGCCCAGGGCGTCGTTGACCTCCTTGAACTGGTCGAGGTCCATCACGAGCAGGGCGACCTGGTGGCCGCGGCCGGGCGCGTCGCGGACTGCCCGGTGCAGCTCCTGATCGAACAGGCGCCGGTTGGGAAGGCCGGTCAAGCCGTCGTAGAGCGCCTGGCGGCGCAGCGCCTCGGAGGCGGCGACGGCGTCGGTGATGTCATGGAGCGAGATGGCCACGGACCGATCGGGGAGCGGGAACGCCCGGAGGGTGACGACGCGCTGGTCGGCGTCGACGGGCGCGACGATCAGGTCGTCGACCCGCAGCGGCACACCTCGTTCGACGACTCCGGCGAGACGGTCGCGCAGGCGCGAGCCGACGAGGGCAGGGAACGCCTCCTCGACCCGGTTGCCGATCAGCGAGTACAGGTCGCGGCGCATGAGCCGTTCGGCCGCCGGGTTGGCGGCCCGCAGGCGCAGCGCTTCTCCCTCGCCGTCGTCGCCCTCCTCGAGGCGCAAGACGATCAGGGCCTGGTCGATGCGGTCGACGATGTCGGCGTACTGGTTGACCCGGTGCTCGATCTGGACCCGGTCGGAGATGTCGATGCTCATGCCCTGGAGCGCGGTGGCGACGCCGGCGCCGTCCACGGACACGGTCACGCGGTCGTGGAGGTGGACCCAGTGGCCGTCGGATGCCCGGAAGCGGTAGCTGACCTCGTGATCGATGCCCAGCGCCACGGCCCGTCCCACGGTCTCGGTGGTGCCGGGCAGGTCGGCGGGGTGGAGGTTGGCGGTCCAGAAGCCGGGAGCCAGCCACGCCTCTTCGGGCCAGCCGAGCATCGTGGTCGCTCGCTGGTTGACGAAGGTGAACTGGTCGTTCGAGGGGTCGCGCACCCACAAGATGGCATCGAGGTTGTCGACCACGGTGTTGAGGCGTCGGCGGACCCGGTTCTCGACGGCGGCGAGCTGGCCGACGGCGGTGGCGATCATCAAGGCGGCGATGGCGAACCCGGCGATGAGCAGAGCGGCGTCGGGGAGCGGGTCGACGGCGTCGATGAGGATCAGCCCGACCGTGCCGATGGCCGTGGTGAGCAGCGCCAGCCCGAGCCCCGACACCGAGGCCGCCAGCGACACCACGGCGAGCATGACGAGCGTGGCCGGGACGGCGATGTCGGGGGAGATGGCCGGGAAGACCAGCACGCCGAGCATGTCGGTGAGGTGCATCCAGATGGGCGCCTGGCCGGTCCGCTTGGCCTGGACGTGGGCGATGGCGTTGGCCGCGAAGCCGACCGCGATGATCAGCAAGGGCATGAACGCTGGGAAGTCACCGAACAGGACCGAGCCGGCCGCGAGTGCGCTGATCGCGACGTAGCGCTGGAGGAACAGCGGGTGCAAGAACCCGTCTTCGTTGATGTCGACCAGCGGGCGCCGGAACTCCCTCACGGAATCGCGCAAGCGGTCTCGGACTCCGGTTGCGGCACCCATCGTGGCCATCCTCTCACCTGGAGAGGTGACGGCTCACCTCGGGTGGGGCGGGATCAGGGGCAGTTGCTACGGTCCGAAGCGACCCCGCACGCCCAGATCTCGTCGAGGAGACCCGGTGACCAGCTACGTACACCCCTTCGTCGACGACGTCCCCTGGGCCGAGGGCTGATCCAGCCGGTCGTTTCGCAGCCGGCTCCGGCCGGCGGCCGCCAGCCGTACCAGCCGGTGCTGCTGGTCCTGGGGTCGATGCTGTCGCTCCAGTTCGGCGCGGCCATCGCCACCAACCTGTTTGACGAGGTCGGCTCGGCCGGCGCCTCCGCGCTGCGCCTCGGGCTCGCGGCAGTCGTCCTGGTGGCGTGGGCCCGGCCGGATGTGCGCTCCTGGTCGGTGGACCACCGGCGCTCGGTGGTCCTGCTGGGCTTGTCGATGGCGGTCATGAACTACGCGTTCTACGAGGCCGTCTCCCGCATTCCGCTCGGCGCCGCCATCACCATCGAGTTCCTCGGGCCGCTCGGGCTCGCCGTGGCGCTCACCCGGCGCTGGCGCGAGCTGGCCTTCGTCGCGCTCGCGCTCGCCGGGGTCGTGCTGCTCGCGTTCGGCCAGCACGGATCGGTCGAGGGCTCGCTCGACCCGGTCGGTGTGGTGGCCGCGCTGGTGGCTGCGGTCTTCTGGGCCGCCTACATCTGGACCGGCTCCCGGCTGGCCACCACCGATCCGGGCATCGGCAGCCTGGCCGGCGCATGCACCGTGGCCGCCGTCGTGGTCGCGCCGATCGGGGTGGCGTCGAGCGGGAGCGCCCTGCTGGACGGGAGGGTCCTCGTAGCCGGTCTGGCGATGGCCGTGCTGGCCTCGGTCGTGCCCTACTCGTTCGAGCTGCGGGCCCTCGAGCGCATGGCGAAGCGGACCTTCAGCATCCTCGTGGCGCTCGAGCCGGCCATCGGCGCGCTCGTGGGTGTGCTGCTGTTGGACCAGCACCTGGGTGCGGTCTCGTTCCTCGGAGTGGCCATGGTGGTGGCCGCGGGGATCGGCGCGACTGCCACCGCCCCGGCGGACCAGGCGCCGCTGCTGCCCGAATCGGCCTGATCTGCCGGTCGTCGGGGCGACCTACGATCGCCGCGTCGAAGGGAGCATGCGTGGGGACGACGGACAGCATCAGCGAGGTTGCGGCCGAGGGGTTCGGCGCCGGCGCCGCGGCCTACGAACAGGGCCGGCCCAGCTACGCCGACGACCTGGTCTCCTGGCTCGTGGACCGCCTCGGCATCGCCCCCGGCCGCACGGTGGTCGACCTGGCGGCGGGCACCGGGAAGCTCACCCGCCTCCTGGCGGCGGCAGGTGCCGACCTGCTGGCCATCGAACCGGTCGACGCCATGCGGGACCAGCTCGTGGCCGCCTGTCCCGGCGTCGACGCCATCAGCGGGACCGCGGAGGCGATCCCGCTCCCGGACTCGTCGGCGGATGCGCTGACCGTGGCCCAGGCGTTCCACTGGTTCGATCCCGCGGTGGCGCTGGCGGAGATCGCCCGGGTCTTGCGGCCCGGTGGCGCCCTCGGCATCGCCTTCAACGAGCGCGACACCCGGGAGCCGTGGGTGGCCGACCTCTCCAAGCTGATCCGCTGGGACGAGCGGGACCGGTGGCGGGTGCCCTACACCGTGGAGGTCGACTGGGCCGAGGTCATCGCCGAGCACGGCCCGCAGTTCGCGGCGGCGGCGCGCTACGACTCGACCTACGTGCAGCCGATGGATGCCGACACCATGGTCCAGCGCGTCCTGTCGACGTCGTACATCGCGCGCCTGCCCGCCGCCGACCAGGCCACCCTGGCCGACAAGGTGCGGGACCTCGTCGCCCCCCTGGGCGACCGCTTCGAGCTCCCCTATGTCTCCGTCGCCTACGCCGCCCGCCTCCGCTGAACGTGACGTCTGCGGAATTGGGTCAGTACACCGCTCCACGGGCAGACAAGTGACCCAGGCCCACACCAGGATCGAGGCTGCGTCGCAATTGGGTCAGTACACCGCTCCACGGGCAGACAAGTGACCCGAATGGTGGCAGCTGAGCGTTGGGGGGAGCGGCACGGGGCGCTGTTGGACTGGTTCGGGCGGCGGCAGCGGGACCTGCCGTGGCGGCGGACCCGGGACCCGTGGGCGGTCCTGGTGTCGGAGCTGATGCTCCAGCAGACCCAGGTCGCCCGGGTCCTGCCGAAGTACGAGGGGTTCGTCGACCGCTGGCCCACGGCCTCGGCCTGCGCCGCCGCGCCGCTCGGCGACGTGGTCACCGCGTGGGCCGGCCTCGGGTACAACCGCCGGGCTGTGAACCTCCACCGGTGTGCCCAGCAGGTGGTCGAGCGCCATGGCGGCGGTCTGCCCGACGATCTGGCATCGCTCCTCGCGCTCCCCGGGATCGGCCCCTACACCGCACGGGCGGTCCTGGCGTTCGCGTTCGAGTCCGACGAGGTCGGCGTGCTCGACACCAATGCGGCCCGCGTCCTCGCCCGCTGGTCGGGCCGATCGCTCGGCCGAGCCGAGGCCCAGCGGCTGGCCGACGCGTCCGTCGCCCCGTCGGCCGGCTGGGCCTGGAACCAGGCGATGCTCGACCTGGGTGCCACCGTCTGCGTGCCTCGCACGCCGCGCTGCGACGAGTGCCCCGTCGCCGGTGGGTGCGCCTGGCACCAGGCCGGCCTCCCGGCGCCCGATCCGGCGATCGGCTCGGCGGGAGTGTCGACCGGCCAGTCCCGCTTCGACGGCTCCGACCGCCAGGGCCGGGGCCGCCTGGTCGACGTCCTCCGGCTCGGCCCGGTGCCGGCGGAGGACCTGGCCCGGGTGATGGGCTGGCCCGACGACCCCGAGCGTGCCGCCCGGGTCGCCGCCACCGTCGTCGCCGACGGCCTTGCCCAGATCGACGACGCGGGTACCCACCACCTCCCCGGCTGAGAGGGTGCGTCAGGTGGTGAGGAAGTCGATGATGAGGCGGTTGACCAGGTCGGGCTGCTCGAGCTGGAGGAAGTGGCCGGCGTCGGGAACGACCTCGTAGCGGGAGCCCGCGCCGGCGAGCGAGGTGAGGACGCCGTCGTCGATGAGCTCGGCGCCCATGCAGCCGTCGGTCGCGCCGTGGAGGTAGAGGGCCGGCACGGTGATCGGGGCGGCGCCGGACGCCTCGATGGCGTCGCACTCGGGGGAGCGGGCACCGGCGCCGAGGGTGGCCCGGTAGTACCCGAGGGCCGCGGCGAGGTGGGCCGGGTCGCGGAAGCAGTCCTTGGCGCGGGCGGCATCGGCGGCGCCGTCGTAGCCGGGCGACCAGTCCTGCCAGAGCCGGTCGATGAACGCGAGGTCGTCCATGGGGACTGCCAGGTCCGACAGCGGTGACTGGAAGAAGAACATGTACCAGGAGCGCTGGAGCTGGTCGTAGGAGAAGAAGGCCTGGGCCACGGTGGCCGGTGGCGGGACCGATGCGACCACGAGCTTCGACCACCGCTCGGGCGCGTGGCCCGCCGCGGCGTAGGCAGCGAGCGCGCCCCAGTCGTGGCCGATCAGCACGGCATCGCCCTCACCGCCGAGCGCCTCGTGCAACGCGATGGCATCGGAGGCGATCGCGCCCGACTGGTAGAGGCCGTCGTCGGGGATCGATGTCGGCGCGTAGCCGCGAAGGAAGGGGGCGACGGCCCGGTAGCCCGCATCCGCCAGTTCGGGGAGGAGGTGCTGCCACGTCCAGGCCGAGTCGGGGAAGCCGTGCAGGCACAGCGCCAGCGGCCCCTCGCCCATCGACAGGGTGCCGAAGGTGAGGCCGTTGGCTTCGACGGTCGATTCGGTGATCGAGGGCTGGGGCGAGGTCATTTCGGGGACAGTAACGGCAGACCAACATCGGAGGTCGCCCAGAGGATCGTCGGCCCCCGCTGTGTGCTTTGCGTCACAGTTCGGGCCGCTGGGTGACCGGTTGGCTACCGTTCGCAGGCAACAGGGGCAGCAGGAGTACGGCATGGTGAACGTCACGTTCTGGGGAGTGCGGGGATCGACCCCTTGCCCGTGCGACGCCAACAAGCGCTATGGCGGCAACACCGCCTGCGTGAGCGTCGAGGCCCCCGGCCAGGACCCCATCTTGTTCGACCTGGGCACGGGCTTGCGCTTCTTCGGCGAGTCGCTCGCTGCGGACGAGACGTTCCACGGGATCTCGCTGGTCACGCACCTGCACTGGGACCACGTGCAGGGGCTGCCGTTCTTCACACCCATCAACCGGCCGGGTGCCACGCTGACCGTCTGCGGCCGCCACGACGAGGGCACGCTGGCTGAGGCGTTCGAGGACTTCATGCGCCCCCCGTACTTCCCGGTGCGCCCGGCCGACCTCTGCGGCGAGATCACGTTCCGCGACACCGACGACGAGACCTTCAAGTTCGGGCGGGCCCGCATCACCGCCGCGAACGTCCCCCACACCGGCGCCACCAACGGCTACCGGGTGGAGCTCGACGGGTTCACCATCGCCTACATCAGCGACCACCAGCAGCCGACGGACTCCGACACCGTCGAGCCGTCCGTGCTGGCGCTGTGCGAGGGGGCCGACCTCGTCATCCACGACGCGCAGTACGAGCCCCACGAGTTCGCCGTGAAGTCCGACTGGGGCCACTGCACCGTCGAGTACGCCGTGCGGGTGGCCGCCGAGGCTGGCGCCCGGCGCCTCGCCCTGTTCCACCACGACCCGTCCCACGGCGACGACGTCATCGACCGGCTGCTGGTCGAAGCCCGCGGGTTCGCCGAGGGCACGTCGGTCCTCGAGGTCATCGCCGCGGCCGAAGGCACCACGGTGTCGCTCAACCTGGCTCCGGCCACCGCCTAATCTGACGCGCCGTCAGACAACCGCACCCGCCAGGAGCCCATCGATGACCGAGCCCGCGTTCGACAGCGCCCGCTTCCGCCAGGTGCTGGGACACTTCCCGACGGGCGTCTGCGTGGTGGCGGCGTTCGACGACGGCACGCCGGTCGGCATGGCCATCGGCTCGTTCTTCTCCATCTCCCTCGACCCGCCGCTGGTCGGTTTCTGCGCCGGCAAGGGCTCGTCGACGTGGCCGAAGCTGCGCAGCGCCGGGAAGTTCTGCGTGAGCATCCTGGGCGACGACCAGGAGGAGGTCTCCCGCCGCTTCGCCTCCAAGGAGGCCGACAAGTTCGCCGGCTTGGCGTGGGACCACTCACCGCTCGGCTCGCCCCGCCTCGGTGGCGCACTGGGCTGGATCGACTGCGAGACCGACACGATCCACGACGCCGGCGACCACGAGATCGTCGTCGGCGCCGTCCACGACCTCGCGGTCGCGGCCGAGGGCAACCCCCTCGTCTTCTTCCGCGGCGGCTACAAGAACCTGGCCTGACGGTCGTTCAGGCCGCGCCGAGCTCGGTGAGGATGAAGGCGAGGACGAAGGCTTCGTCGCGCCAGGCGTCGTAGCGGCCGGTGGGGCCGCCGTGGCCGGCGCCGAGCTCGACCTTGAAGAGGGCATCGTGGCCCTGGTCGCGCAGGCGCGCCACCCACTTCGCGGGCTCGTGGAATCCGACCCGGGGGTCGTTGAGGCCGGCGGTGGCCAAGATCGCGGGGTAGGCGGCCTCGGTCGACGGGGCCACGTTCTCGTAGGGCGCGTAGGCCTTCATCCAGCCGTACGCCTCCTCCGTGTGGAGCGGGTCGCCCCACTCCTCCCACTCGATC
>CAZCVS010000114.1:0-8768 GCA_964501845.1 uncultured Iamiaceae bacterium | reverse complement strand
CCATCACCTGGGAGCGGATGAGTGTGCCGTGCGGCGCCTCGGGCAGCGGGTCGGGCACCTCGTAGAACCCGTCGACATCGCCCTCGTAGACCTCGACGGCCGGTGTCGTGGTGGTGGTGGTCGTCGTGGTGGACTTCGTCTCCTTCGGGGCGCCGGCCTCCTGGGCCTGGGTGGTGGTGGCCGATCCCGACTCGGACGACCCGCTGCACGCAACGAGGGGAGCGAGCAGGAGCAAGGCGGTGGCGGTCGTGGCCACGAGGCGAGAGGCACGCATGAAGTTGCACGCTACCTGCGACAACTCAACGTGCTGGAGTCGGCTGCGTCGGTTCTCGTCGACGAACGACTGTCAGGGGGAGTCGAACGAGGACAGGTTCCGAGGTGTCACCGTTCCTGTCGACGAACGACTGCCAGGGGGAGTCGCACGACGACGAGAACGGATCAGTCGACGCGGGCTTCGGCTTCGGTGCGGTGCTCGCGGTACCAGGCGACGGTGCGCTTGAGGCCGTCGGCGAACGGCGTGGTGGCGGTGAAGCCGAACCGTTCCTGGGCTCGGGTCGCGTCGACCCGGCGGCGGGGTTGGCCGTCGGGCTTGGAGGCGTCCCAGCGGATCTCGCCCTCGAACCCGGTCGCCGCGGCGATCTCGACCACCAGGTCCCGGATGGGCACCTCGTGGTCGGTCCCGAGGTTGACGGGGTCGGGATCGTCGTAGCGCTCGGCGGCCAGCACGATCCCGTCGGCCGCGTCCTCGACGTAGAGGAACTCCCTGCTGGCCGACCCCGTGCCCCACAGCTCGATGTGGTCGGCGCCGTCCTCCACCGCCTCCACGCAGCGCTTGATGAGTGCCGGGATGACGTGGCTCACGGCGGTGTTGAACTTGTCGCCGGGGCCGTAGAGGTTCGTGGGGATCAGGTAGGTCACGTTCTGGCCGTACTGCTCCCGCACGGTCTGGGCGTGGACGAGCTGGGCCAGCTTGGCGATCCCGTAGGGAGCGTTCGTCTCCTCGGGGTAGCCGTCCCAGAGCGACTCCTCGTGGAACGGCACCGGCGGCTCCTTCGGATAGGAGCACACCGTCCCCACGAGCACGGTCTTGTCGACGCCGTGGGCCCGGGCCTCCTCGACGACGTAGGTCCCCATCAGGAGGTTGTCGAGGTACAGCTCGGCGGGGTGGACCTGGTTGTACCCGATCCCGCCCACCTTGGCCGCCAGGTGGATCACCAGGTCGGGGCGGGACTCCGCCAGCAGCTCGGAGGTCTGGGCCCGGTCCCGCAGGTCGGTGTCCGCGCTGCGGGGGACGATCACATCGGCCGCTCCCGCGGCGCGGAGGCGGGCGACCACGGCGGATCCCAAGAAGCCGCTCCCGCCGGTGACCAGCACGCGTCGGCCTGTCCAGAAGTCGGTCATGGGGCGAGCGTACCGACCCGCACCCTCGGCACCGGCCAGAATCGCGGGTGTGGAACGCAGGCGCCGGGTGGCGGTCACCGTGGAGCAGTGCTGGCACCGGGTGCCCGGGGGCACCGCCACCTCCGCTATCGGCACCCTGCGGGCGCTCGCCGCGCGCGATGACCTCGATCTGGTCGGCGTGGCGGCGCGCCACGCCGATCCGCCGCCCGCGGCCTTCGCGCTGCCCCTCCCGGTCGTTCACCTGCCGCTGCCCCGCGTCGCCCTCTACGAGGCCTGGCACGCCCTTCGCTGGCCGGGTGTCGAGCGGGCCACCGGTCCGGTCGATGTGGTCCACGGGACGGCCATCGCCGTCCCACCCGCGAAGGCACCGCTGGTCATGACCATCCACGACCTCGCGTTCCTGGCCGACCGGAGCCAGCCGACCCGTCACGGCCTCCGGTTCTTCGAGCGGGGCACCGAGCTGGCGCGCCGGCGCGCCGAGCTGGTGCTGGTTCCGTCTGAGGCGACGGCCACGGAGTGCCGGGAGCACGGGTTCGACGACGATCGCATCCGTCTCGTCCCCTGGGGCGTCGACGCCGTGGAGGTCACGGAGGAGCAGGTGGCGACGATGCGCCAAGCGCGGGGGCTTGGCCGCCCCTACGTGCTGTTCGTCGGCACCATCGAGCCCCGCAAGAACCTCCAGGGGCTCGTCCGTGCGATGGCGCTGCTGGCCGGCCGCGAGATCGATCTGGTCCTCGTCGGCCCGGAGGGCTGGAACGAGGATGTCGCCGCCCTGCTCGCCGCCCTCGACGGCACGGGCATCGGGGTCCACCCCCTGGGGTTCCTGGCGCCCGACGAGCTGCCGCCCCTGTTCCGCGGCTGCGCCGCGTTCTGCTTCCCGAGCCTGCGGGAGGGCTTCGGGATGCCGGTGCTGGAGGCGATGGCCCACGGGGCCCCCGTCGTGACCTCCGCCGGTACGGCCACCGCGGAGGTGGCGGGCGACGACGCCCTGCTGGTCGACCCCGAGGATCACGAGGCCATCGCCAAGGCGCTCGCCCGCATCCTCGACGACCCGGCGCTCGCCGACGACCTGCGCGTTCGCGGTCGGGCCCGGGCGGCCACGTTCACCTGGCAGCGGACCGCCGAGCTGACGGCGGCGGCCTACGCCGAGGTGGCGCCGTGACCGCACCGGTGACCACCCGCACCACGCCGCTGCGCGTCGGGGTGAACCTCCTGTGGCTCGTCCCCGGGGTCGTCGGGGGGAGCGAGGAGTACACGACCCGCCTGTTGCGCGGTCTGGCAGAGGACCTGCCCAGCGACCTGCACCTCACGCTGTTCGCGCTGCGCTCGTTCGCCGAAGCCCACCCGGACCTGGTGGCCGCGTACCCGACCGTGACCGCGCGCCTCGACGGGCGTCGCAAGGCCGAGCGGGTGGCCGCGGAGGCCACCTGGCTCGCCCGGGAGGCGGGGCGCCGCAACGTCGAGCTGCTGCACCACGCCGGCGGCGTCATCGCGCCCGGCCCGGCCGTCGGCCGCATCCCCGCCGCGCTCACCATCCACGACCTGCAGCCGCTGGCCCTCCCCGAGAACTTCTCGTCGGTGAAGCGGCGGTGGCTGGCGACGATGCTGCCGCGCTCGGCCCGCCGGGCCGCCATGGTCTTCACCCCCAGCGATCCCGCGTCGGCTTCGGTCGTCGAGCGCCTGGCGGTGCCCGAGGACCGGGTCCGGACGGTGCCCCACGGCATCGAGCCGCCCCGCCCGGTCCCGGTCGAGGAGGTCACGTCGGTCCGGGAGCGGTACCGGCTCGGGAAGCAGGTCGTGCTGTATCCGGCCATCACCTACCCCCACAAGGACCACGTGACGCTGGTGCAGGCGTTCGGCCGCCTGGCGCGCTCCCGCCCGGACCTGACGCTCGTCCTGCCGGGTGGTGCCGGCCCGAGCGAGGCCGATGTCTCTGCCGCCATCCGGGCCTCCGGTGCTGGCGAGCAGGTCCGTCGCACGGGCCGCATCCCCTGGTCGGACCTTGCGGCCCTCTACGCGTGCGCCACGGTCGTCGCGGTGCCCAGCCGGTTCGAGGGGTTCGGGGCCCCCGCGCTCGAGGCCATGGCCGCCGGGGTCCCGGTCGTGGTCGCCGACGCGACGGCGCTGCCCTGGGTGGTGGGGGACGCGGGGCTCACGTTCCGGCCCGGCGACGTCGGGCAGCTGGCCGGGGAGCTGGCCCGGGTGCTCGACCAGCCCGCCGCGCACGACACGCTGGCCGCGGCCGGTCGGGTGCGGGCCGGGCGCTTCACCTGGGACCGGTCGGCGCGCGACCTCGCCGCCGGCTACCGGGCGGCGGCGTCGATGGGGGAGACTCGTCGGGCATGAACCTCCTCGTCTTGTGCCCGCACTTCGCCCCCGACGTCGCGCCCACGGGCGAGGTCATGACCCAGATCGCCAGCGGCTTGGCCGATCGGGGCAACCGGCTCCACATCGTGACCTCGCTGCCCTGGTACCAGCACCACGCCCTCGAGCCGGGCTGGGAGGGCCGAGTCGTCCGCCACGAGGACACCGACTGGGGCCGGATCACGCGGGTGCACCCGTTCCCGACCGACAAGCGCAACATCCCCGCCCGGGCGCTCGCGTTCGCGGGCTTCACGGCGCTCAGCGGGTTGGCTGGCCTCGTCACCCGCTCCAAGCCCGACGCCGTGCTCGCCATGTCGCCGCCGCTCACCTTGGGCGCGGCGGGCTGGGCCATCGCCCGCGCGCACCGGATCCCGTTCGTGTTCAACATCCAAGACGTGTTCCCCGACGTGGCGGTCGAGCTCGGCGCGATCACGGACCCCCGGGTCATCAAGGCCGCGAGCTGGCTCGAGCGCGAGACCTACCTCCGTGCCGATGCCGTCACCGTCTTGTCCGAAGATCTGAAGGCCAACGTCGCCGCCAAGATCGCCGGGCGCCGGGGCCGCGCCGGAGACCCCGGCAAGGTGCGGGTCATCCCCAACTTCATCGACACCGAGTTCATCCGACCGGCGGAGCGCGAGAACGCCTACCGCCGGGAGTTCGGTCTGGTCGGCAAGACGGTCGTGATGTACGCCGGCAACATCGGCTGGTCGCAGTCGCTCGACCTGGTCCTGGCGGCGGCCGCGCACCTGGCGTACGACCCCGACGTGGTGTTCGTCATCAACGGCGGAGGCGTGGCTCGGGAGGGGCTCATGGAGCAGGCGGCCGGTCTGCCCAACGTGCGCTTCGTCGACATGCAGCCCAAGGCCCGCCTGCCCGAGGTGGCCGCCGCGGCCGACATCCACGTCGTCCCGTTGCGCAGCGGGCTGGCCCGCTCCAGCGTGCCCTCGAAGCTGTACACGATCCTGGCGTCGGGTCGGCCGGTCGTGGCGTCGGTCGATGCCGGCACCGAGGTCGCCCGCACGGTCGTCGAGGCTGGCGCCGGCCTCGCCGTTCCGCCCGACGACGCCGAGTCGTTCACGAAGGCCCTGGTCCGGCTGGTGGAGGCGCCGGCCGAAGCCGCCGAGATGGGCGCTGCCGGCCGCCGCTTCGTCGAGCGGTGGGCATCGCCGGCGGGCGTCGCGGCGGCCTACGAGGACCTGTTCGCCGAGCTCACCGCCCGCTGACCCGAATCCTGCCGGAGGGGTCTCGCCCACTAGCGTGCCCTCCCATGGCATCGTCTTCATCGGCCAAGAAAGTCGCGCGCGTCGCCGCCAAGAGCGGGTCCGGGAAGCCGGCGGGCGCCTCCACAGGCTCCGGGCGGAACTGGATGTTCGGCCTCGGCATCGTGGCCATCATCGCCCTCGGGATCGGGGTGGTGGCGATGGCCCGGAGCGAGAACGAGGGCCTCGGCTCCAACTCCACGCCCCCCAAGGCCAACCTGCAGAACGGCGAGCCGTTCGACCACTGGCACGCCGCCTTCTCCATCGAGGTCTGCGGCACGGAGCTGGGGCCGCTCCAAGACGGCCCGACCGACGTGCAGGGCATCCACACGCACGGCGACGGCCTCGCTCACATCCACCCGTTCACCCGCACGGCGGCCGGCAAGCGCGCCACGCTCTCGCGGTACTTCAAGCAGGTCGGGCTCACCGTCACCGACACCGGCTTCGAGCTGCCCGAGGGCATGGAGATGGAGGGTGGCGGCACCACGGTGAAGGAGGGCGAGACCACCTGCGGCGGCAAGGAGGGGGAGCTCGTCTTGGCCCACTGGAAGGACGCGGCCACCGCCGCCGGCACCGAGCCCGACAAGATCTACCGGAGCGGCTTCGGCGACATCCGATTCAGCGAGGACCTGGGCGCGTTCACCCTGGCGTTCGTGCCCAAGGGCTCGACCGACATCGCGGCGCCGTCCGCGGCGGCCGAGATCGAGTCGCTCGGCGCGGCCGATGCAGGTGGCACCCCCACCGACGGCAGCGCGACCGACTCGGTGCCGACCTCGGACTCAGACTCGGAGCCGGACTCGGGCGCCGACGGATGAGGGCGGTCGTCCTCGTCGGGGGCTTCGGCACCCGGCTCCGCCCGCTCACGTTGAACACGCCCAAGCAGATGCTGCCGATCCTGCACAAGCCGATGATCGAGCACGTGCTCGAGCACCTGGCGGCCCACGGCATCACCGAGGCCGTCCTCTCGATGGGCTTCCGCCCCGACGCCTTCGCCGACGCCTACCCCACGGGCCGCTGCGCCGGCGTGGAGCTGCACTACGCCATCGAGCCGTCGCCGCTCGACACCGCCGGGGCCATCCGCTTCGCCGCGCTCGACGCCGGCATCGACGAGCGCTTCGTGGTCGTCAACGGCGACGTGCTGACGGACCTGGACCTGGGCAAGCTCGTGGCCTTCCACGAAGAGCACGGCGGCGAGGGCACCATCGCCCTGCACGAGGTCGAGGACCCCTCCGCGTTCGGCGTGGTCCCCACCGACGAGTCGGGCCGGGTGCTCGAGTTCGTCGAGAAGCCTCCGCGCGACGAGGCCCCCACGAACCTGATCAACGCCGGGACCTACGTGTTCGAGGCATCGGTCCTGGACCGCATCCCGTCGGGCCGCAAGGTGTCGATCGAGCGGGAGACCTTTCCCGCCATGGTTGCCGACGGCGCGCTCTACGCCATGTCCGGCGACACCTACTGGATCGACACCGGCACCCCGGTGAAGTACCTCCAAGCCCAGACCGACCTGCTGCGCGGCGAGCGCGGCGAGCGGGCCGAGGGCGTCCACCCCGGCGCCAAGGTGGCCGATGATGCCGTCGTCGCCCGGTCCGTGCTCGGAGACGAGGTGGTGGTCGAGTCCGGTGCGACCGTGCGCGGCTCGGTCCTGCTTCCCGGCTCGCACGTCGAAGCCGGTGCGGTCGTGGAACGGGCGATCCTCGGCCCCCGCTCGACGGTGCGCGAGGGTGCCCGCGTCGACGACGTCGCCGTGCTGGGCGAGGGAGCGGTGGTCGGTTCCGGCGTCCGGATGTCGGGCGGCAGCCTGGGCATCGACGAGCACCTCGAAACCGGATCCTGACCGAAGGGAGCACCGACCCATGCGCGCACTCGTGACCGGCGGGGCCGGCTTCATCGGCTCGACCCTCGTCGACCGCCTGTTGGCCGAGGGCCACGAAGTCGACGTCGTCGACGACCTCTCCAGCGGATCGATGGCGAACCTCGCCGACGCCCGCTCCAACGGCGACCACAAGTTCCAGTTCCACCGCATGGACATCCGCGATGGCTCGCTGGCGGAGCTGATCGAGCGGCGCAAGCCCGAGGTGGTCTTCCACCTCGCCGCCCAGATCGACGTGCGGACCTCGGTCGCTGACCCGGTCCACGACGCCATGGTCAACGTCATCGGCTCCCTCAACGTGCTCGAGGGTGCCCGGCGGGCCGGCACCCGCAAGGTCGTGTTCGCCTCCAGCGGCGGCACCATCTACGGCGTCGTCGCCGACGAGGACCTGCCGGCCAACGAGTCGCTGCCGCAGCGCCCGGTGTCGCCCTACGGCATCACCAAGAAGGTCGTGGGGGACTACCTCTACGCCTACCGGGAGCTCCACCAGCTCGAGTTCACCGCCCTGGCGCTCGCCAACGTGTACGGGCCCCGCCAGGACCCGCACGGCGAGGCCGGCGTGGTGGCGATCTTCGCCGGGCGCCTGCTGGCCGACGAGCCGTGCACGATCTTCGGCGACGGTTCCCAGACCCGCGACTACGTGTTCGTCGACGACGTCGTCGACGCCTTCGTACGGGCCGCCGACAAGGGCAACGGCCTGGTCATCAACATCGGCACCAGCGTGGAGACCTCGGTCAACGAGCTCTACGCCACGATGGCTCAGGTGGCCGGCGTGGACCGGGCCGCGACCCTCGCCGAGGCCCGTCCCGGCGAGCTGGCCCGGTCGTCGCTGGACCCGTCGCGCGCCGAGATGCAGCTCGGCTGGAAGCCCTGGACCGACCTGTCGGCCGGCAGCGCGGCCGTGCTCGACTTCTTCCGCGCCCGCCAGAGCCCCAGCTGACGCTCGCGCGCTCGTGGCGCGTGCACCTTCGGGTCTTCAGGACCCACGACTGCACGCGCTTGGGGCGGGTCAGCGGAAGAGGTCCTCGGCGGGGTCGCGGACGATCTCGTCGCGCACGCTGCCGGTGCGGAGCCAGGCCGGATCGACGCCCCGGATGACGGCGACGGGGAGGCCGCTGGCCTTGCCGAGGACCAGGTCGGCGGCGCCAGCCAGCTCGTCGACGACCGCGACCTCGGTGACCTGGAGCTCTCGGCCCTGCGTGTCGGTGGTGCCGCGGTGGTCGAGGATGGGCCCGACGCCGGCGCAGCCGATGGCGACGTCGGTGAGGCCCTTGCGCCAGGCGCGCCCGAAGGTGTCGCTCACGATGACGGCCACCTCGACGCCCGCCCGGGCTCGGATGCCGTCGCGGATGCGGCGGGCCGAGCGGTCGCTGTCTTCGGGGAGCAGGGCGGCGTAGCCCAGCTCCACGTTGCTCAGGTCGATGCCGGCGTTGGCGCAGACGAACCCGTGCTTGGTCTCGGAGATCACCAGATCGCCACGGCGGCGCAGCACCCGGACGGTCTCGGCTTCGACGAGCGCCTTGTGGCTGAGCGGGTCGTTCGGGTCGACGGGAACCAGCTGGCCTTCGGCTTTCGAGACGATCTTCTGGGTGACGACCACGACGTCGCCGTCCTGCAGCCCGCCGTGGTGGTCGGCGGCAGCCGTGGCGATGATGCCGGCGAGGTCGTCCCGTGGCCGGATCTCGCCGATGCCGCCGACGCCGAAGATCCGCAGCTCGCTCATCCGGCGAGCACCGTGCGGGCCAGCTCGGCGGCGATCTCTGGGGTGCGCATGATGCTCTCGGCCAGGATCGGGCGGATGCCCTCGGCGGCGACGGCGTCGGCGAGGCCGGCATCGGCGTGGTCGATGACCAGCGCCTCGGCCAGGGGGGCGT
>CAZCVS010000113.1:0-8833 GCA_964501845.1 uncultured Iamiaceae bacterium | reverse complement strand
CGAACCTGCGCATCAAGCCCCATCCCGACACCGGCGCGTTCGGCTGGCAGCAGCTCGGCGTCGAGGTCTACGGCGGCGCGCTGTGGAACTCCTGGCTCGACCGGGACCTCGGGCTCTCGGGCCGGGCCGTCGTCCGCGTCGACGGCGAGCTCGAGGAGCGGCTGTTCCACTGCGACTGCCCGCTGCTGCGCATCCCCCAGCTCGCCATCCACCTCGACCGCGACGTCAACGGCCAGGGCCTCAAGCTGAACGCCCAGCAGCACCTGACGCCGGTGTGGGGCATCGGCCCCGTCGAGCCCGGCGCCTTCACCGCCTACCTTGCCGGAGAGGTCGCCGTCGCCCCCGCCGACGTGGTCGCCTGGGACGCCATGGTCCACGACCTCACCCCTGGGGCGCTCATCGGCCGCCGCCACGAGCTGGTGTCGGTTGCCCGCCTCGACAACCTCCTGTCGTGCTGGGCCGGGATCACCGCCCTTGCCGGTGCCCCCGCCGACGCGGACGCGCCGGTGGCGGTCGTGTGCCTGTTCGACCACGAGGAGGTGGGCTCGACATCGGCGACCGGAGCCGACGGCGCCCTGCTCGCCCAGGTGCTCGAGCGCACGGTGACCGCCCGCGGCGGGTCCCGCGACGACCTGCTGCGCGCCCTCGCCGGGTCGGTGTGCGCGTCCACCGACGCCGCCCACGCGACCCACCCCAACTACCCCGAGCGCCACGAGCCCGGCCACCATGTGCTCGTCGACGGGGGTCCGGTCATCAAGGTCAACGCCAACCAGCGCTACGCCACCGACGCCGGCGGCCAGGCAGTGCTCGTCGACGCCGCCGAGCGTGCGGGGGTCCCCCACCAGGTGTTCGTCAGCCGCAACGACCAGCCGTGCGGGTCCACCATCGGCCCGCTCACCGCCGCCCGGCTCGGGATCGCCACGGCCGACGTCGGCGTGGCCCAGCTGTCCATGCACTCGGCCCGGGAGCTCTGCGGGGCCGACGACGCCCGCCGCTTCGTCGCCCTCCTCGGCGCGTTCCTGCGAGCGTGACCCCTGCGGAGGCGGCTCGCATCCTCGGCGTCGGCACCACTGCGTCCGCCGACGAGGTCCGCGTCGCCTACCGGTCCCAGATCCGCACCCACCACCCCGACCGCGCCGGGGCCACCTCCTCCAACCGGGCCGCCGCCATCATCGAGGCGTACCGGATCCTGACCGAGGCCGGCCCGCCGACGGAGGCGGCCGAGCCGGCGCCGGCGTCCTCAGGCCCCGTCCCTCCCCGGGCGGCGACGGGCGACCTCGCCTACGGCGCACCGCCCGTCGGGCGCACCGACGCCGACACCCTGGCGCTCGGTGCGCCCGCCGACGAGTCGTTCCGGTGGCTGCTCGACGCCGCGCACGACGTCGGCGAGATCACCTACGTCGACCGGTCGATGCCGATCATGGAGGTCCTGTGCCGCTTCGAGGGCGAGCCGGCCACCTCGCTCCTGGTGACCCTCCAGGGTCGCGGCGAGCGTACGGAGGTGTTCTGCACCGTCGAGTCGATCGAGGCCCGGCCCGCCCCACCCACCAGCGCCGTGGTCGACCTCCTGGAGCTGGCGCTCCACCGGCGCCGGTCTCCTCCTCCACCGACCGAAGAGGAGCCGTGATCAGTCGCCGTCGCCCGAGAAGTCGACCGGGGCGGCGAAGTCGACCACGCCCTCGGGGTTGATGGGGAGGCCCTTGATGCGGGTCTCGAAGTGCAGGTGGGGGCCGGTCGAGAGGCCGGTGGAGCCGACGAGGGCGATGACGTCACCCCGCTGCACCAGCTGGCCCGGCTGCACCAGCAGCTTGCTGGCGTGGGCGTACATGGTTCCGAGCGAGTGACCGTGGTCGATCACCACGGCGTTGCCGTAGCCGCCACGGACCTCGGCGATCACCACGATGCCGTCGGCAGCCGCGAGGATCTCCTTCCCGGAGGGGGCACCCATGTCGCAACCGGCGTGGAGGCGGGCGATGTTCAAGATCGGGTGGTGGCGCATGCCGAAGGGCGAGCCCGGCCGGACGCCCGGGATGGGGTTCGAGGTCTCGACCGACCCGGGGAACCAGTCCGGCTGGTCCTTCTGGATCCCCGCCAGGATCTGGGCGACGCCGTCGGACGCCCGGTTCATGGCGTTGATCCGGCCCTCGATGACCGCCTTTTGACCCTGCACCTGGCGCAGCGCGGCTGCTTCGGTCACATACCGGACGTTGAGGTCGTTGAGCGCCGCGCCCTGCTGCTCGCGGGCCGAGACCAGGAACGTCGCCGCCCCCTCGATCTGATCGCGGCTCTCGGTGGCATCGTCCTTGGCCGCCTTGGCCGCCTTGGCGGCCTTGGCCCGGGCCTTCTCCGCCGTCTTCAGCTCATCGAGGAGGGCATCGGTGCTGTCGGAGATGGCCCGCCCGTAGGCGAGCGCCTGGCCGAGCTGTTCGCCGCTCTGCGCTTGGAGGAACGCCTCCATCTTCCCCGGCTGGCCGCCGGTGACGTACGAGGCGACGATCTGCTTGCGCAGCCGCTCGCGCGCCGTGCGCACCTTCCGCTCCGCGGCCTTGCGCTGAGAGATCCGGTTGGCAAGCTCGCGCTCGGCGACCCGTAGCTGCTCCGTGGCCGCCAACAGCTCGAGCTGCTTGGCCTGCGTGTCCCGGTTGAGCGCTTCGAGCTTCTGCGATGCCTCCTCACGAGCCGCCTGCGCCTCGCTGAGCTCGGCGAGCAGCCGCTCCTCCTGGACGGTGAACGCCTCGTACTCCGCCTTCAGGTTCGTGCCCTCGCCCTCTTGGGCCGCGGCCGTGGGGGCGAGCGCGCCGAAGAGGAGCGCGCCGCAGAGCGCGAGCACCGCCATCGAACGGCGGCCGAAGCAACGTGAAGACACGGTCATCGCCTGGTTGGTATCCCCCTCGTCCGGAAACGGTAGTCGTCACCCCTCTCGTCGGCACCTTCGGGCCCGAACTGGAGGGTTCACGCAGGAGGCCAGACCTCCGCCTCGGCCAGCAGGCGGTCGCGGAAGTCCGGGTGGGCGATGGCGGCGAGTGCCCGGGCCCGCTCCCGGACCGTGCGGCCGCGCAGCTCGGCGACGCCGTACTCGGTGATGACGACATCGAGCTGGTGGCGCGGGGTGGTGACGATGGTTCCGGCGGGGAACTGCCCGGCGATGCGCGAAACCCGCGTGCCGTTGATGACCGTCGATGACTTCAGGCAGATCAGCGACCGGTCCTCGAGCTCCAGACCTGATGCGGCGACGAAGTCCTCGTGACCGCCGATCCCCGAGAACTGGGCGCCGGCCAGCGTGTCCGCCACCGCCTGGCCCGCCAGGTCGACCGCCAGGGCCCCGTTGATCGAGATCATCCGCCGGTTCTTGGAGATCAGCTCCGGCGAGTTCACCAGCTCGACCGGCAAGAAGCGGACCTCGGTGTTGCCGTCGAGCCAGTCGTAGAGCTCGCGCGTCCCGCCGGCGAACGTGGTGATCGACACGCCGTCGTAGACGCCCTTGTTGTTCGTGACCTTGCCGGCGGCGTGGAGCTTCATCAGCCCGGTGGTGAACATCTCCGAGTGGATGCCGAAGTCGCCCTTGTCGCCGGCCGCCAGCAGCGAGGCGACGGTGGAGGGCACGCCGCCGATGCCGGTCTGGATGGTGGCGCCGTCGATCACGTACTCGTCGACGAACGCGGCGATGGCCCGTTCGTCTTCGGTCGGCTCCGGGTCACCGATCACGAAGGGCTCGCGCTCGGACTCGATCAGGACGTCGATCTGGTCGAGGTGGATGCGGTGGCGGTGCTCGCCGAGGCCCTGGGTCGTCGGGAAGCGGGGGCTGACCTCGACGACCAGGACCCGCCCGGGGTCCGTGCCGGCCCGTTCGATCTCCTTGATGGTGGCGCCGGCGTGCAAGGAGAGGCTGCACCAGCCGTCGGCATCAGGCGGGGCGGCGGCGGTGGCCACGACGCGGGGCCCGATGCGCTCGAGCGCCGGCCCGAAGCGGCGGAAGTCCGCCGGGACGAACTCGATGGCGCCGCCCTGATCGCGCATCAGGCGCTCGAGGGGGCCGTAGAAGCCCGACAGGAACCGGACGCCGGGCTTGCCGAAGACCTCGTAGAAGTCGGTGAGGAGGGCGCCGGTGATGACCAGGTCCTCCCAGTCGCTCCGGGCACCGAGGGCGTGGAGGAAGGCGCCCGGATGGCCCGGGCCGAGAGGGATGCCCAAGACGTCGGTGGGGTGGAGCAGGTCCGCAGCCTGCTCAGCGGTGAGGCGCTGGGTCATGGCTGCTGAACCTAGGCCAGGCCACCCACCCCCGCTACGGACCAAGGTCCCAAGTCGGCGAGCGGCACCGCTACGGTCAGCGCCCGTGCCCGATCCGCTCCTCATCGATCCGCGCCGCACCTGGACCACCGACGAGGTGTGGGACACCGCGGACCGCCTCGCCCACCTTGCCCGGGCCGCGACCGCGGCGGTGGACGGACGACGCCGGGTGGCGGTGTTCGCCGAGAACGCCGCCGAATCCGTGCTCGCCCACCTCGGCGGCCTCCGCTCCGGCGCGTCGGTGGTGGCGATCAACAGCCACCTCACGGCACCGGAAGCCGCGTACCAGTTGACCACTGGAAACGTGGCCCTGGTCATCGCCGGCCCGGCCACGGCCGAACGGGCCCGGGAGGCGGCGGCGATCGCCCGACGGTGCGAGGTCCACGCCTGGAGCGACCGCGACTGGGCCACCTGGCTCGCCAGCGCTCCCGCCGGTCCCCCAGCCGACGACGTGCCCATCGTCCCGAACCTGCTCTTCACGTCCGGCACCACTGGCACACCGAAGGCCACCCACCTCCCGCCCAACGTCTTCCCGCCGCGGGCGTCGTGGGCCGAGTTCGTCGACGCGACGAAGGCCAACCGGTTCGTCGGCCTCGGCCGCCACCTGGTGGTCGCCCCGCTGCACCACACCGGTCCGCTGAACGCGGTGCGCGCCCTGGCCGCGGGCACGCCGATCGGCGTGCTCCCCCGCTTCGACCCCGAGCAGACGCTCCAGGCCATCGACGATTGGGCGGTGGCGTCGACCACGGTCGTGCCCACCCACCTGGCGCGCCTCGCCGCGCTCCCGGCCGAGGTCCGTGACCGGTGGGACGTGTCGAGCCTGCGCCTCGTCTTCCTCACCGGCGCCGCCTGCCCGGTCGATGTGAAGCGGGCGATCATCGACTGGTGGGGCCCCGTCCTCCTGGAGGCGTACGGCGCCACCGAGGTCGGCGTCACCACGTCGATCACCAGCGAGGACTGGCTCGCCCACCCCGGATCGGTCGGCCGGTCGGTGACGCCGTACACCGCCCTCGTCGTCGACGATCACGGCAACGAGCTGCCCGCGGGTGAGGAGGGCCGCCTCTACTTCCGCGATGCGACCGGGCGCGGCATCGTCTACGAGGGCGACCCCGAGCGCACCGCCGCCGCCCACCTGGAGCCCGGCGTGTTCACGCTCGGCGAGATCGGCCGGGTCGATGAGGACGGCTTCGTGTTCATCACCGACCGCTTCTCCGACATGGTCGTGACCGGCGGGGTGAACGTCTATCCCGCCGAGATGGAGCAGGTCCTGGTCGCCCACCCTGGCGTGAGCGATGTCGCCGGCATCGGCCTCCCCCACCCCGACCTCGGCGAGCAGCTCGTCGCCCTGGTGGTCCCCGCCGACCCAGCTGCTCCCCCGTCCCCCGATGAGCTCCAGAGCTGGTGCGAGGACCGCCTGTCCAGGTTCAAGTGCCCACGGGAGATCCGCCTGGTGGACGACTTGAAGCGCAGCCCGCTGGGGAAGCTGGACAAGCGACGCCTCCGCTCCGCCCAGGTCTGAGCCTGATCAGGAGCCGGAGGAACCGCCGGCGACCTCGTAGTTCCAGAGCTCCGACGCGGTGCTGACCGGGCCGCCGTGGGCTGCCGGCTTGGCCGCGCCCTGGTGGCCGTGGGCGAAGGCCTGCGACGAGGTCCAGGCGTCGAACGACTCCTGGTCGCGCCAGCGGGTCACCACGAGCCACTGGGTGCGCTCATCGACGGGCTTCAACAGCTCGAAGCCTTCGAAGCCTTCCGCTCCGTCGACGGCGCCTGCCCGAGCGGCGAACCGCTGGGCGAGCTCGTCGCCGGACTCGGCGGGGACGGTGATGGCGTTGATCTTGATGACGGTCATGCATCCATCCTTGTCGGGTTCAGCCGTAGCTGACCTGGAAGTCCTTCAGGGCGTTGAGCCAGCCCGAGCGCAGGCGCGTGGGCTCCGACAGCTGGGTGATGTCGGGCAGGTGGTCGGCGATGGCGTTGAACATCAGGTTGATCTCGACCTTGGCCAGGTTGGCGCCGACGCAGAAGTGGGCGCCGCCGCCGCCGAAGCCGACGTGCGGGTTGGGGTCGCGCAAGATGTTGAACGAGTGCGGGTCCTCGAAGACCGTCTCGTCGAAGTTGGCCGACGAGTACACCAGCCCGACCCGCTGGCCCTTCTTCACGGTGACGCCGCCCACCTCGGCATCGGCCATGGCGGTGCGCTGGAACATGACCACCGGGGTCGCCCAGCGGACGATCTCGTCTGCCGCCGTCTCGGGACGGTCGCGCTTGTAGATCTCCCACTGCTCTGGGAACTGGAGGAACGCGTGCATGCCGTGGCTGATCGCGTTGCGGGTGGTCTCGTTGCCGGCCACGGCCAGCATCAAGATGAAGTAGGCGAACTCCTCGGACGTGAGCGTGTCGGCGTCCTCGGTGGCGGCCACGAGCTTGGTGATGATGTCGTCGGCCGGGCAGGCCTTGCGCTCGTCGCCGATGGCGTAGGCGTAGCCGAGGATCTCGGCGGCGGCGATCGACGGATCGACGTCGTAGTCCGGATCGTCGTAGGCCATCATCTGGTTCGACCAGTCGAAGATCTTCTTGCGGTCGTCTTGCGGGAAGCCCATCAGGTCGGCCAGCGCCTGGAGCGGCAGCTCGCAGGCCACGTCCTCGACGAAGTTGCCCGTGCCCTTGGCCTTGGCCTCGATGCAGATCTGGTTGGCGCGGGCGCGCAGGGCGTCTTCGATCTTGGACACGCCCCGCGGCGTGAACACGCCACGAGACACGATCCCCCGGACCTTGGCGTGGTGGGGATCGTCCATGTTGAGCAGCATCTGCTTTTGGATGTCGCGCTCGTCTTTGGTCACCGTGGCACCGTCGAACTTGACGATGGCCGTGTTCTCCTCGCTGGACCAGCCCTCACGGGCTGACGAGATCGCCTTGACGTCCTCGTGGCGGGTGGCCATCCAGAAGCCGCCGTCGTCGAAGCTCGAGTTCTCGACGGTCTGGGCGTTCCAGTACATCGGCTCGTTCTGGCGCAGGTAGGCGAACTCCGGCAGCGGGACGCCCCCTTGGATCAGGTCGGGGTTGGTGAAGTCGGTCCCGTGGGCGACGGGGCAGCGATCGATGCTCGTGTCGTTCAGGCTCATGGGTCTCAGGCCTCCGCGGTCTGGTTCATCAGGTTGTTCATGCGCTCGGTGGCGTCGATGCACTCTTCGACCATCTCGAAGATCACATCGCGAGACGGGCGCATCTTCTCGAAGCGGCCGACGATCTGGCCGACAGGGTTGAACTGCACGTCCTTGGCCTGCTCGGGGTACTTGTGGCCGCGCTGGACGGCGTTCGAGGTGACCATGAACTGCATGGGCATGCCGAGCGGATCCGGGTTGGCCGGGTCCTCCCACGCCTCGGTCCAGTCGTTGCGGAGCATGCGGCAGGGCTTGCCGGTCCAGGAGCGGCTGCGCAGCGTGTCCTTGCTGGTGGCCTCGAAGTAGGCGGCCATCTGGGCCGGAGGCACGTCGGCCTCGGCCACGGTCAGCCACAGCGAACCGGTCCACACGCCCTGGGCACCCATGGCGAGCGCGGCGGCCATCTGGCGGCCCGTGCCGACGCCGCCGGCGGCGAGCATCGGCGTGTCGCCCAGCACGTCGAGCACCTCGGGCCACAGGACCATGGAGCCGATCTCGCCGGTGTGGCCGCCGCCCTCGGTGCCCTGGGCGATGACGATGTCGACGCCGGCCGCCTTGTGGCGCGCGGCCTGGGCTGCGGAGCCGCACAGGGCGGCGATGAACTTGCCCTTGGAGTGGACGTTGTCGATCACATCCGGCGGCGGGGTGCCGAGGGCGTTGGCCAGCAGCACCACCTTGTCGTGGGAGAGCGCGATCTCGGCCTGCGGGCCGGCGATGGCGGTGCCGAAGCCGATCAGCTCGCGCATCTTCTCCTCCTCGGGGAGGTCCGGCACGTTGTGCTCCTCGAGGAGCTTGGCGACGAAGTCGCGGTGCTCCTGGGGGATCATCGCCTTGAGGTCTTCCTCGAGCTTGTCGGCGTCGGTGGCGCCCATGCCCTCGTACTTGCCGGGGATGACGATGTCGACGCCGTAGGGCTTGTCGCCGATGTGCTCGTCGATCCAGTTCAGCTCCACCTCGAGCTGCTCGGGCGTGAAGCCCACGGCGCCGAGGACCCCGAGGCCTCCGGCCTTGCTCACAGCCACGACGACGTCGCGACAGTGGGTGAAAGCGAAGATCGGGAACTCGATGCCCAGCTTCTTGGCGATGTCGGTCTGCATGGTTTCTCTTTCAGCCGTTGAGACGTACAGGGAGGTGCTTGATGCCGTTGACGAAGTCCGAGCGCATGCGCTGGTGCTCGCCGGCGGCGGAGACGTTCGGGTAGCGGCGCAGGAAGGTGCGCAACATGGTCTTGATCTGGGCCCGGGCCAGGTTGGCGCCGAGGCAGAAGTGGGTGCCGCCGCCGCCGAAGGTCACGTGGTCGTTGGGGGTGCGCCGGGGGTCGAACACGTCCGGGTCGACGAAGTGGTTCGGGTCCCGGTTGGCGGCCGGGTAGTAGATGACGACCT
>CAZCVS010000112.1:0-8876 GCA_964501845.1 uncultured Iamiaceae bacterium | reverse complement strand
GCCATGGTGACATTCTCCGCAGGGGGTCTGACAACGAACCGATCTGGCCGCTGACCTGGGGATGATGACCTCCACCTCCTCCAACGCCGAACAGGGGTTCGGTGTTCCCGGCCGCCGGGGAAACGGGCTCAGGTGCGGATCTGGACCGAGACGCGCTCGTCCACCAGCGGGAGGATCATCTCTTGGATCCGGGCCACGTGCTCGGGGTGGTCCCGGTAGACGAGGTAGTCCTCGGTGCTGGCGAAGTCGGCGGTCACCGCGAAGTCCCACGAGGCTTCGTTGATGGCCAGGTCGGGCCCGACCTGGTAGTCGGCGATCTCGGGGATGAGCCCCGGCAGCTCCTGGAGGGCCCGGGTCATGGCGACCACCTGCTCGGTGGTGGTGTCGGGCGTGAAGCGGAAGCAGACCACGTGGCGCATCGTCATGGCGCCGACCCTACCGAGTGCGATCCGGCCCCGGTCTGGCTACTGCAGCGCCTGGAACGCGCCACCGTCGACGGGGACCGCGGTTCCGGTGATGAACCGGGCGTGGTCCGAGCAGAGGAACGCCACGACCGCGCCGAAGTCCGCCGGACGGCCGACCGTGCGAGTCGGGACCGAGCGGGCGGCGCCGGCCACGTCGCCGTCGTGGAGCTGCAGCAGGCGGTCCGTGGCGTGGATGCCGGGCTGCACGCTGTTGACCGTGACGTCGTGGCGGGCGATCTCGGTGGCCAGTGTCTTGAGGAACCCGGTGACGCCGGCGCGGGCCGTGTTGGACAAGATTAGGTTGGCGACCGGCTGGCGCACGCTGTGCGAGGTGATGGCGATGATGCGTCCCCAGCCCTGGTCGACGAACCCCGGGGCCGCGGCCTGGCACATCGCCACGGTGGAGAGCAGGTTGAGGTGGAGGGCGGGCAGGTAGGCGTCGAGCGGCGTGGTGGCGAAGTTGCCCGCCGGCGGCCCGCCGGCGTTGGGCACCAGGATGTCGAGGCCCCCGAGCGCGGCGGCGGCACGCTCGACGAAGCTCGTGGCGCCGTCGATCGACCCGACGTCGGCGACCAGCCCGACGTGCTCGCCGCCGTCGACGGGCGGCAGCGTCGCGAGCGCGTCATCGATCCGGTCCTGGCTCCGCCCGCAGATCGCCACCTGCACCCCCTCGGTCGCCAGCGCGTGCGCCGACGCCAGCCCCAGCCCGGCGGACGCCGCCGCCACCGCCGCCCGCTTCCCACCGATCCCGAGGTCCATCCGCCGACCCTACCGACGGGTGCCACGGTTCTCGTCCAAGAACACCACGCTGACGCTGTCGTTCTTGGACAAGAACGGCGGCCAGGTGCTCCTTGTCCAAGAACGGCACCCTGGGACTGTCGATCTTGGACAAGAACGGAGCCGACTGCTGGCCGGGAGAGGGTTCGGAGTGGCTGGGTTAGGTTCGCTGGCCGTGGACGCACGTGAGTTCCTGGGGCTGCAGCCCACGCACAACCCGCACCGCTGGCACTTCCCGGTGACGCCGGGGTTGTCGACCGGCGGTGGCTTCCTGTTCGGCGGGTGCGGCCTGGGGGCGGCGATCGCCGCGCTCGAGGGCACCACCGACCGGCCCCTCGTCTGGGCGACGGCGCAGTACCTGTCGTACGCCAAGCCGGGCTCGGTGGTCGACGTCGACGTCACCATCGCCGTGTCGGGCCGCAACAGCACCCAAGCCCGCGCCGTCGGCCACGTGGCCGACACCGAGATCTTCACCGTCAACGCCGCGTTGGGCGCCCGCGACCTCGACATCGACGAGACGTACATCGCGCCCATCGCCGTGCCGCCGCCGGACGAGTGCGACCCCCGGCCGCTGCGCATCCCGGGCGAGGAGTCGATCATGAGCCGGATCGATCTCCGGCTGGCGAGCGCCCGGGCCTGGGAGGACCTGATCGGGAAACCGGCCGTCGGTGGCCGATCCGCGCTGTGGGCGCGGTTCCCGGACATGCTCGAGCCGTCCGCGTCGGCGCTCGCCATCTTGGGCGACTACGTCCCGTTCGGCATCGGCCAGGCGCTCGGCCAGTTCGCCGGCGGAAATTCGCTCGACAACACCCTGCGCGTCATCAAGATCGTCCCCACCGAGTGGGTGCTGCTCGACATCCAGGTCGACGGCATCGCCAACGGCTTCGGCCACGGCACCGTCCACCTGTACGCGCAGGACGGCACGCTCATGGCCACGGCCAGCCAATCGACCATCGTCCGGTTCTGGGCGCCGGAGCGGCCGGGAACGAGACCGCAGGCCGACCACGTGGCCGAGACGACCGCGACCGCGAACACGACCACGACCGCCACCACCCCCACCGCCGACGGCACAGAGGAGTCGACATGACCTACCGGGGCTACGGCATGACCATCCCGTTCATGGGGGTCCCCCTCCACGAGCAGGGCGACTGGATCCGCGAGCTCGCAGACCTCGGTTACACCGACGTGTGGTCGAGCGAAGCCGACGGCGCCGACGGCTTCACGCCCCTGGCCCTCGCCTCGGTGTGGGCGCCGTCGCTGCGCCTCGGGTCGGCCATCGTCCCCGCCTTCACCCGCGGCCCCGCCACCATGGCCCAGTGCGTGGCTGCGCTGGCCGATGCCGCTCCCGGACGGGTGGCCTTCGGCATCGGCACGTCGTCGAACGTCATCGTCGAGCGCTGGAACGACATCCCGTTCGAGGAGCCCTACAAGAGGACCCGGGACATGGTCCGGTTCCTGCGCACCGCGCTCACCGGCGAGAAGATCAACGCCGACTACGACACGTTCTCGGTGAAGGGCTTCAAGCTCAGCGCCGTCCCCCAGCGCCAGCCCAAGATCCTGGTCGCCGCACTGCGCCAGGGGATGCTGCGGCTCGCCGGGGCCGAGGGCGACGGCGCCATCGTGAACTGGCTCGGTGCCGACGACGTGCCCACCGTGGTGCCGTTCGTCCACGAGGGCGGACCGGACAAGGAGGTCGTGGCCCGCATCTTCGTGGCGCCCACCACCGACGCCGCGCTGGTGCGGGACTGGGGCCGGCGCCTCATCGCCGCCTACCTCACCGTGCCCGTGTACGCCGAGTTCCACCGGTGGATGGGCCGGGGCGAGCTGCTCGCGCCGATGTGGGACGCCTGGGCTGCGGGCGACCGGGCCGGTGCTTTGGAGCACATCCCCGATGACCTGGTCGACACGCTGATCGTCCACGGGTCCCCGGAGGCGTGCCGTGAGCACATCGGCCGCTACCAGGCCAACGGCATCACGACCCCGGCGCTCGCCATCCTTCCGTTCGGCGTGGACCAGCGCCAGGCCATCCGGGATCTCGCCCCCCGATAGGACCGGGTGCCCGAACGGCGTCGGCTGCCGGGCCTCGGAGATGCCAGAGGTCAGCGCATCGGGGACGCGAGGGCGAGGCGGTGGATGGCGTCGGCGTGGCGTTCGCGGAAGTCTTCGAACTGCTTGGTCCACCAGATCGCCACGCTGAAGTGGTTGAGCTCGATCGCCACGAAGTCCCCGTCCGGCGTCCGCATGAAGTCGACGCTCATGTGGCCGTGGCCCTGCTCCGCCATGTGGGCGCTGAACTCGCGAAGCGGCTGGGCCAGGGCCTCGGGGGGCTCCCACCTCGAGCGATCGCCGTACGCGCCGGCGATCCCGTGGCCGCGGCGGTCGGCGAACAGTTCGCTGATCGGCGGGGACTTGCTCACCCAGCTGACGAGCACCGCTCCAGCCATCAGCTCCACCTTGTAGACATCCCCATCGGCGGGGTCGACCTCTCGGCAGATCACGTCGATCTCCGGATCCCAGCGCATCCGGGGGACCGAACGTCGGCTGAAGACGCACACGCCGTTCCCGCCGAAGGTGAACGACGGCTTGAGGATCAGGCGGTCGACGTCCCAACGCCGGAAGAGCCGCCAGACCTCCGCCCGGTTCGCTGCGGTGGCCCATTGCATCGTCGGCACGCCGGCGTCCTCGAGCCACCTCAGCGTCGTCGGCCTCGGCACCGAAGCGCCGCCGTAGATGACCGGGGCGACCGTGGCCATGTCCGCTCGCTTGTAGTTGGTCACGACCACGTCCCACTCGGCGTCGGCGCTCTCGGGCCTCGGAGCCGGCGTCTCGTGGATGACGCCGACGTCGAGCCCGCGTGCTCGCAACCTCGATCCGGCATCCTCGTAGAGCTCCTCGGCCTCGGGGTCGATGGAGTTCAACAGCAGCAGCCGCAGGGGCCGGTCTGGCACTCGACCCAGCCCCTCTGAGCCATCCGGCCGGGGTGCGCCATCGCCGGTCGAACCTCCCACAGCCGCAGGGTAGACGGCCACCGCGTCCCCGGGCTCGATCCGCTGGGCCCCAGCCTCGACACCGGTCCCGGCGCGGTGCCGGGACGGCCCGCGGTGCCGGGCTGGACCTGAGGCTCAGGCGAACGGGGGTGTCGCCGGGTCCGCCGGCGCCGGGCCCTCGTCGACCTGGCGGTGGATGACCCAGGCCGCGAGCACGCCCCCGAGCGCGCCGAACAGGTGGCCCTGCCACGAGATGCCGGGCCGGGGGAGCAGCCCCCACAGGAGACTCCCGTAGAACACGAACACGACGATGCCCACGACGATCTGGCCGATGTGGTGCTCGAAGAACCCGCGGGCCACGAGGTACGTGAGGTAGCCGAAGACCAGTCCGCTGGCACCGATGTGGATCGTGTGGACGGGGCCGACCAGCCAGGTGCCCAGCCCGGCGCACAGACCGACGATGACGGTGACCTGCACGAACCGCTGGATCCCGGAGACCGCGATGACGCAGCCGAGCACGAGGAACGGGATCGTGTTGCCGATCAGGTGGCCCAAGCCGTCGTGCAGGAAGGGCGACGCCACGACGCCGGTCAGCCCGCGCAGCTGCCGGGGCCGGATGCCCCAGCGGTCGAAGTCGGTGCGGGGGAGCAGGTCGATGATCTCGACCGCCCACATCACCGCAGCGACAGACGCCACCACGAGGAACGGGCGCAGCGTGCCGCTGGCATCGAGCCGGGGACGGTCCATCACCTCGTCGGTCATGACCTGATCCTCCCACGCCGCCGTGTCGACCCGCCGCCTCGGTTCGTCGATCGTGCTGGAAGGCCGATCGGCGGGTCAGGTCCGGGTGCTGCGGCGGCTGGGCAGCCTCCTGCGACGGCGGGAGTCGGCGTCCTCGATCGCTGGCGGCGGGGCCAGTGGCCCGGTGTGGTGCTGCCCCGGTGCGGTGACAGGCGGCGGGGGAGGGGGCGAAGGATGATGCGGCCGCTCGGCTGGCTCTGCGGGTCGCCGCCACGACGGGGCGGGTTCGAGGACGCCGCGGTCCTCGATCTCGGCCAGGGCACCGGCGATGCGATCCGGGCTCCAGCCCAGCTGGGCGCGCAGCTCGCTGGCGCTCGCGGATCCGGCCAGGCGCACGACGACGGCCCAGGCGTCGGGGCCGAGGGTGATGGACTCGGCCGGCGTCTCGTGCAGCACGACGGTGCGGCCCGCCCACGGCTCCAGGCTGGTGGTCTCGTGCGCCTGCACCCGCGACTCCATGAGCAGCGCGGCCGTCTCCCAGGTCCACGAGCCCCGGCTTGGGTGCTGACCCAGCGGGTCGTGGAAGTACCAGCCTGCGCCGGCGGCCAGCACGTCGGTGAGGAGGCCGACGACCTGTGCTCGCGCCCCGCGCTCATCGGCGAGGTGACGGTCGGCCAGGTCCTGCTCGATGAGGTTCACGCCCTCCTCGGCCGCGTAGGTCCGACCGCCCTGGAGGTACAGCGTGACCGGGCGGTCGGTGTGGAACTCGATGCTGCCCTCGACGGCGTGGGCGTTGGCCTGCCGAAGGACCCACTCCGGCGGGTAGCGGTCCAGGGGTCCGCGGCGCATCATGGGCATGGCTTGGTCCTCGCAGCGGGGGGAGTGTTCGCCGAACTCGCGAGGGCACAGCCTCGCTGCCTGGGGGTTTCGGCCGATCTGGCCTGGACCTGAACAGGAAATCTGTCCAGGTTCGCTACCGGATGGGGATGAGGCGCAGCGAGTCGGTGGCCTGGCCCGGGTACTCACGGGACCCGGAGAGGACGGCGACGAGGTCGCCGCGCCGGATCAGGCCGTTCTCCCGAGCCTGCTCCACCGCCCGGGTGATGACGTTGTCCGCCTGGTAGTCCACATCGAGGTGCTGGGGTGTGGCCCCCCAGCTGAGGGTGAGCTGCCGCAGGGTCTGCGGGTCGGTGGAGAAGCCGAGGATCTTCGCCTCGGGCCGGAAGCGGGCGATCGAGCGCACCGTGAAACCCGTGTGGGTGATGCAGATGATGGCGCTGGCGTTGGTCTCCAGCGCGGCGCGCCAGGCGGCGTTGGTCATGCCCAGCGTGACGGTGTCGTCGACGTGGGGCTGCATGGTCGACGCGATCTCGTGGACGCGGGCGCCCCAGGCGTCGTAGTCGAACTCGTCGTCGGCGCGTGCCGCGATGCGGGCCATGGTGGCCACGGCGTTGATGGGGTCGTGGCCGATAGCGGACTCGCCCGAGAGCATGACGGCGCTGGACCCGTCGAACACCGCGTTGGCGATGTCGGAGGCCTCGGCCCGGGTGGGCGTGGGTGCGGTGACCATGGACTCCAGCATCTGGGTGGCGGTGATGGCCGGACGGCCCAGCGTGATGCAGCGCTGGATGATGCGCTTCTGGAGGTGGGGGAGCTCCTCGATGGGCATCTCGGCGCCGAGGTCGCCGCGAGCGATCATCACCGCGCCCGATGCCTCGATGATGCTGTCGAGGTTGTCGACCGCGGCGCGGGTCTCGATCTTGGCGACGACCAGCGGGCCGCGCGGGTGGGGCTCGACGCCGACGCGCCGCACGTCGTGCGCGGACCGTACGAACGAGATGGCCACCATGTCGATGCCCTCCTCGATGAAGGCGTCGAGCATGTGGAGGTCGTCGGGCGTCGGGGAGGCGATGCGCAGCCGGTCCGAGGGGATGTGCACGCCCGGGCGGCCCTGGAGCAGGCCGCCATGGGTGATGCACGCCTCGAGATGATCGCCTTTGCGGTCGGTCACCTCGGCCATCACCACGCCGTCGCCGAAGGCCACGCGGTCGCCGACGTGGAGGTCGGTCAGCAGGCCCTCGTGGTCGACGTGGATCATCTTGGCGGTGGAGCCCTCATTGCCGGGGCTGAGGTGGATCAGGTCCCCCTGGTCCACCGCCAGGCCGGCCTCGGGCATGTGGCCGGCGCGCACCTTGGGCCCGGGGAGGTCGACCATCACGCCGATGGGACGCCCCAGGGAGGCCTCGACCCGCCGCACACGGCGGAACTTCTCGATGGCTTCGTCGAGCGAACCGTGGGCCAGCCCGATCCGAGCCACGTCCATCCCGGCCTCGGCCAGGTCCTTGATCATCGCCTCGGAGTCAGACGCGGGACCGATGGTGGCGATGATCTTCGTGCGGCGAGCCATGGCCCCAGTGTCGCAGCCCACCCGGGTGTTTCCGCGCAGGGTTGCGTGAACGTCTGGTTGCCGGTGCACCTCGGCGGTCTGGCGCAGGGCCGCGAGCGCGATGCCTGCTCAGCGCTCGACGCTCGTCGGCGCCTGGCCTCGGGCTGCGGTCTGGAGGTGGACCACGAGCTCGTCGAGGCTGGTCCCCGCGTTGAGGCCGCTGGTGGACGGGAGGACATAGACGGGGCTGGGGCCAAGCCGTCGGGGCTGCCAGCCGACGACCGCCTTGCGGTCCACCGCGGCGCGCCACCCGGCGAGGCCGACGACGGCGACCGCACCGGGCCGGAGCCAGGCGCACAGGGCGTCGAGCCGGGCCACGCCCTCGCGGTACTCCGCCGCGGAGAGCTCGTCGGCGCGGGGCGTGGCCCGCTTGACCAGATCGGTCATCCCGATGCGGTCGTGGTGGAGGAGGTGGCGGGGATCGCGGTCCCGGGTGGCGAGGTGGGCGGCGGTCATCGCCTTCCAGAACCGGTTCGAGCCGGTGACGTAGCCCACGCCGGCATCGGCCGCGTGGAGCGACGGGTTGAGGCCGCAGCACAGCAGGCGCATGCCCGCCCCGACGTGGTCCGGCAGGGCCCGTAGGGCGGTGGCCGTGAGCTCGATGCGCGCGCGGGCGCCCGCGGCCTCGGGGGCGACGACGGCCTGCTGGTCGACGGAGAACCCGGCGGCCTTCACGACGGTGGCGAGGTGGTCTGGCTCCCACCATGTGAACCAGCGGCCGGGCAGGTCGTCGCCCGAGTCCGGACCGGTCACCTCCTCGGTGGTGGGCCCGCCGTCGGGGGTGGCGAACACGGTCAGCTCGAGGCGGCCACCCACCTCGAGGATGCGGTGCACCTCCGCCAGGGCGATCGGCAGGTCGGTGGCCGGAAGGTGCTGGTGGGCCTTCGAGGCCCAGACGCCGCCCGCCACCGCCGGCCCGAAAGGCAGGTGCAGGAGATCCGCCTGCACGGCGGGAACGGTGGGGTGGTCGGCTCGGGCGGCCTGCACCATGGCGTGGGCGGCATCGACGGCGACGGCCGGCTCGCCGAGCAGCGGGAGGTAGTGGCCGGGGCCCGAGCCGAGGTCGAGGCGGATCGCCCCCGGGCCGTGCCGGTCGACCGTGGCCGCGAACGCCTGGGCGCGTTCGGGACGCTGCACGCCGCGCCGCACGGCGTACCTCGTCCCTTCGCGCTCGTAGACCTCGACCGTCGGACGGTCCATCAGGCTCCGGCCTCGGGTCTGCTCGGCTCGGCCATCAGAACAAGCCGAGCTGGAAGCCGCCGCCTGTGTCGGTGAGCGGCAGCCACTGCTCCCCGCCGCGGGGACCGACCACCCGGACCTCGATGCGCTGCACCGGTATGGCGCGGGCTCGCCCCCGGTCGTCTCGGAGCCCGACCGAGCCGTCGCGCTCGCGCCGCAGCACCACACCCTCGCGGTAGCGCTTGTCCGACGTGCCGGCGTAGCGCACGATCTGGCCGATCT
>CAZCVS010000111.1:0-8898 GCA_964501845.1 uncultured Iamiaceae bacterium | reverse complement strand
TCGACAGGTCGTGGGGGGCGAAGCTCCAGAGAGAGTTCTCCTCCTGGCGGAACTGCCCAAGGTTGAGCCGGTTCGAGTAGAGGTACCGGAGGTCGCCCAGCCGGCCTTCGGCTACCAGATCCCGCAGGGCCAGGAACGCCGGATGGTACTGCAGGAGGTGGCCGACCATGAGCACCCGGTCGGCAGACTCGGCCGCCGCCACCACCTGCTCGGCGTCCGCCACCGTGAGGGCGAGCGGCTTCTCCACGAAGACGTGCTTGCCGGCCTCGAGCGCGGCGATGGCCAGGCGAGCGTGATCGGCGGCCGGCGCGGCGATCACCACGCCGACGATGGCGGGATCGGCGAGCACCTCGCCGAAGGTCCGGGCCTCGACGCCGTAGGTGGCGGCATGGGCCTCGGCCACGCCCGGCACCGGGTCGACGACCGCGGCGAGGGAACCGATCGCGGCATGGGTGCGCACATGGTTCTTCCCCCATGCCCCGCAGCCGACGGCGGCCACGCGCACGGGGTGCTGAGATCCTGGACTGTCCACGGCTTCCCCCTCGAACGAGCCCCACCCTAGCCAGCGCCCTCTCGGGTCCCGAACGAAGCGCTGCAGTCGCGAGGCTCCCGGGACGACGCGGCCCCCGATCTCCAGGTCGAGGCACCGGATCCTCACCGGTCGGGCCACCGTAGCCCCGTGCTATCGTTCGCTGACTCGGAGCCGTGGGGGGCGATCAGTTGTTCGTGCTTGTGGAGAACGGGCCTGCAGCGGAGCGCGGCAAGGTGGCCCTGCAGACCATGCTCCACATGTTGGGGAAGGCGAACTCCGTGGAGCGCCTCGCCGTGGGCCACCACACGCTGCTGTGGGCAGGCGCTCAGGAGCGCGAGAACCTCCACCGGTTCACCGATGGGCTCCTCTTGGGGAAGCTCGAGGTGGACGAGGTGCACCACGTCGAGGTGATCGACCACGACACGCCGATTCCGAGCACCCTCCCGTCGATCCCGGCATCCGTCGTCATTCGCACCGATGGCGACCTGGTCATCGAACCCGTGGGCGTCGCCACGGTCTTCACCACGGGGCGTTGTGCCTCCGACCGCCAGCTCCTGTTGGCCGCGACGCTCGGGATGCGTCCCGGACCGGCTGGCGTCGCCGTCGTCGCTGGCATCGGCTACTACCCCGGCAACCTCTCCATGTTCGACGAGATCACGCGGATCCCGTTCCTCCATCGTTGGCATGCGGGGACGACGTCGGTGAGCGCCATGCGCTCCCTCGTCCTCCCGAAGCCAGACGACGAAGCCATGATCGATCAATTGGTCCGCACGGTCCCCAACGGCGGCGTGCACTCCGTCGGGCTGTCGGGTGGTCTCGACAGCCGGTTCGTGCTCGGCATCCTCCTGCGGGCGGGAGCGGACGTGAAGATCACGCGCTTCACGGATGGAGAGACGCCGTTGGTGGAGGAGATCGCTCGGACGTTGGATCTCGAGATCACACCCGCCGGCCCGTACTACGCCGCCGACGATGAGCTCTCACCGCTTCAGTTCACGCTCCGAACTGACGCCCTGATCTGGAGCGGGGTCATCCAGCACAACCGATTGGCCCGCGCAATCGCTCCCGACGAGATCTACCACTCGGGTCAGTTCTCCGACTCGATCAACAAGAACGCCTTCAAGACGGCGTGGAAGGAACCGGACCAGCGAGGGCCCTACTGGGACCGACTCATCGACCGGGGCTTGCTCGCTGCAGTTCCCGAGGTCCAACCAGATCTGCGTCACTTCGCCGACAAGGCGGAGACCAGAGCGCATGTGAAGCACGCCATCGAGTTCGAGCGGAACTACGTCGAATTCAAGACCAAGAAGCAATGGGCCAACTGGGTCTACTACATGAATCGGGGCATGCGCTGGGCCCAAGCCTTCTACGACGATCTCTCCTGGGAAGCCAACCACGCGTTCGTGCTGAGCGACATCGACGCGCAGCTCCTGGGGATCGCCACGGGATTCTGGGACAACTTCCGCAACGACCGGGCGAAGCGCCTCAACCACATGATGCTCCCGACCGTGACCACCCCGTACATGGGGGGCGAGCCCCTGACTCCGAGACGTGGCGCCTCGGGTGCACTGGCGAAGCTGGAGTACGAGTACATCAAGCGCCTGCGGGTCCGGCGGGCGGGGCTCAAGTGGAACGCGGCGAACCAGGGCCCGTCCGTCGACCTGCTCCCCGCGACCGAGCCGGCAGGGTGGTCCGATCTGTTCACGCGCCCCATGGGAGAGCCGGTTCCCGGCGGCCGCTTCGGCATCCGGAGAGCGCATCTCACGATGGCGAGCGTCCTGACCTACTTGGAGGCGGTCGCAGACACCCCGACCGATCCGACGTCCAGGGGCCCCGAGGTCGGCTCCGACGCCCCCTGGTCGACGACAGACTGACCTCGGCGCTCCCGAACGACCGGCACCCGTCGTTCCGTCAACCGCCCGATGGCCGAGGCAGCTGCCAGATCTCGCCGACGATGGTGTGGATCTCTCTCGCGAACGCCTCGGTGGTGAACCTCGCGACGTACCGCTTGCACGACTCGACCATCTGCGCCTGCTGGTCCACGGACAGATCGCGGATCTGCCCGATCGCATCGGCGATGTCGGTTGGACTCGTGGGGTCGGCCTGGCGGCCGCGTGTACCCGATCCGACGATGGACCGCTGCATCTTGCCGGGACCACAGACCGCAGGACATCCGAACGCCATGCCCTCAAGGAAGACCTTTCCGAAGCCCTCCGCCCGACTCACGAGCACGTTGACGTCGGCCCAGCTGAAGAGGTCGACCAACGCATCGCTACCGATCTTCCCGAGGAACTCGACATCGGCGTCCAAGCCGAGCCGTCGAGTCAGTGCCCGGTCCACCTCCTCTGTCGCGCCCGTGCCCGCGAGTCGCAGACGAACCGGAATGCCCCGCTCGCGCAGCACGCCCACCGCGCGGATGACCGAGGCCTGGTTCTTCCGCTCGGAGAAGGTGCCGACGGTGCAGATGCGCAGCTCCCGGTCGATGATCGGGTGGGTGCGGAGTCGGCTCAGCCGCTGCGCCACCTCCTCGTCGAGCAATGCCAGCTCCGACTCGGTGAACGACGGGCTGATGTTGGGACGGATGTGCCGGGGCGGGGGCTCTTCCGGCGGGACGTACGCGTGGACCACGCCGCCGAAGTGGCCGAGCATCCACCGTTGGACCCGGTAGCTGGTCGGCTCGACACCGAGCGGCTCCCAGTTGTCGGCGTAGATCGCATACCGGTTCGGACAGAGGAGCCTCGCGAGCGGGATGACCACGATCATCATGTTGCACGGCGTTCGCAGGTGGACCGCCGAGGCTCGACGCAGCAGCGGGATCAGGACTCGAAGCCAGCTCACGAAGGCGACGACCACGTCCACCTTGGCCCGGAGGCCCGAACCACCGGCTCGTCGCAGTTCGACGAACTCGATGTTCTGCTGATCGAGCCGCCGATGGAACGGTGGAGGATCGCCCGGCTGGTAGTGCGCGGCGATGATCACGTGGTCGAACTCCGCGAACCAGACGTCGAGCTGCTTGGAGAGCGCCACCAGCGCGTGCCAGCCCCCCTCGCTGCCCGTGTACCGGGTGTCGCCGACGACCAGCAGTGTCGTCGGCGACGGGATCGCTCCACGTCGGGTCCGACGGCTCATCGACCCGGAGCCTCCAACGTCGGGAGCTCGGGGCGTTCACGGTAGAGCCGTTGGCCCTCTCGAAGCGCCGCCTTCGAACGCTTCCAGGTGTCGGGCAACAGCACCAACTGGATGAGGACACGAGCCATGCGGCGGGGCGCGGACCCCCCTCCGCTGAGCGTCGTGAAGACCGACAGCGCGAGGTCGTCATCCACTCGCTCACGTGAGTAGTACCGCAGCCCGAGGTAGATGTCGGTGGGTGTGCGCAGGTGCCGCTCGGTCAGCGTCGACCGGGAGTTCCCCCGCGTGCGAACACGAGCCCCATGGGTGCGCAGACCCCCTTGCGGCGCATGGTGGTGGAACACCTTCGGTCCGGGATCGTGCACGTGGAGGTTGCCGGCGATGTACGACCGCATCCCGAGATCATGATCAGCGCGCGACCCGCGGTCGTAGGTGGGGTCGAACAGACCGGCGTCGTGCAGCACGCTCCGGCGGAGCATGGCGTTGTTGGTCGGCAGGATGCCCGACGCCTTGCGGTAGCGCTCGGACGCAGGTGCAGGCCCCGATTCCCGATCGTCGATGAGGCCGCAGCTGACCGAGACCTCGTGCGGAGCCAGGACGCGCAGGTGCGACTCGATCAGATCGGCCGGGATCTCGTCGTCATCGTCGAGGAAGAGGATGTGCGTGCCCGTCGAGGCCCGCAGCCCGAGGTTCCTCGCCGTGCACTGACCAGGCGGACGCAGGTACAGCACCTTGAGCGGCAGATCGGGTGCGATCGCCGTGAGGTCTCGCCGGCTGGTTTCCTCGTTCTGATCGACGACCACCACCTCGTCGGGACGGCGGGTCTGGCCATCGAGTTGCACCAGGAGCTGCTCCAGGAACCCGTAGCGCCCCACGGTGGGAACCAGGACCGTCACCCGCGCGGACCGATCAACGGGTGCTGCGACAGCCGGCTCGGGGACCGGCAGACCGACGGCCGCGCTGAGGGGAAGGTGCGGCTCACGAAGGGCCCGCAGAGCCCGCGGCCCCGAGCGCACGCCGATCAGGCCCTTGCGAACGCCGCGTACGAGCGCCCACAGTGCCCACCGGGCGCCGAGGTGTCGCTCCACGATGCGAATGCCGTCCACCTCCGACGGGGGCGTCTCGGCGTCGGCGGCCGTGGCCTCGGGTGCCAGACCGGGGACATGACGCATGAGCGCCCCTCGACGGATCCAGCGGAGCCCGGCGTCGAGCGCTGCACCAGAAGCGGTGTCGAAGGCCGGGTCGAACCCGCCCAGCGCCTCCATGACCTCGTTTCGGATGATCACCGCCTTGAGGGACATCTTCCACGACGTCGACTCGCGGGATGCGTCGACGTCGTAACTGAACATCGCCCGGCCGTGGCAGAGGTTCCAGGCCTCGGGACGGTCCGCCTGGCCGAGGAGGATCCCCGCGTGCCAGACGTGGCACGGGCCCTGGAGCAGCTGGTGCACCAGCGCCGGGTCGGGGGAAGCGAGGCCGACATCCCACACCATCAGTGCCGTGGCGCCCGGAAGGACCGTCAGCCGAGCGAGGTGGTCAGGACGGTCAGAGATCACCTCCCGCTGCTCGAAGCGCGTCCCCTCTTCGTCGGAGAAGACGTCGAGGACCTTCAGACGACCAGCGTCGTCAGCGATCATCGACCGCTCCCCGTTGGGCATGCGCGCCGTGGCACCGAGTCCACGAGATGGGGCGTTCCACTGCTCGATGATCCCTTCCCAGCCGAACTCGGCCTCGGCACGGGCACGTCCAGCGTCACCGAGACGCTCACGCTTGGCTCGGTCCGACAGTAGCCCGCCGATCGCATCCGCCAAGGCCGCGTCGTCGCCATCCTCGATCGTCACCGTGCCGAAGGACGCCTCGCTCGAAGGGAACGCCACCACGTCTCAGCGAACGAGCGCACCGCCGTCGCAGTACGCACCTTGTTCTTCCCCCTGCACCGCGGCCGATGACGGCCACCTTCACGGGGTTCTGAACTCCTGGGCCGTTCATCGATTCCCCTCGATCGGCTCCCACCCTAGCCAGCGCCACCTGCCCGATCGGGAGCGACACGGCCACCATCGACCCCCTCGGACCCCGACATGGGAGACTGCCGCCCGTGATCGACACGCCCCGGGTCCTCCTCGTCGGTCCCGACGCCAGCACCACCGGCGTGCCCCGCTCCACCCTGGCCTGGGCCCGATGGGCCGAGCGCACCGGAGCAGTCCGAGTCCAGGTCCACCTCGACCGCGCCGGCCCCCTCGTGGACGACTTCGCCGCAGTTGCGCCGACCCGGGTTCGCTCCGCCGCAGGGCGCCGGCTCGTCACCGCAGGCGACGTCGCCGGCTCGCCGGTGTCCGGATGGCGGGTCCGACGCCTGGCCGCGCTCCCGGCCCAACGGCACGTCTCAGCCGACACCACCGTGGTGGCGGCCAGCGTGGCAGCGTGGCGCTCGGCCGTCGCCCTGGCCGGGCCCGGCGGCGTCGTGCTGTGGCTGCACGAGCTCGACGGCGTCGCCGACCGGCTGGTCGGGCCCACCGAGCGGCCGGCGCTCCTCGGGGCCACGCGCGCCATCGTCGCGGTGAGCGACCGCGTCGCCGAGATGGCGGTCGGGCGGTGGGGGTTCGATCCCAGGCGGGTCTCGGTCGTCGGGTCGTTCACGGATCTCCCACCCGACCAGACCACCCCGACCGGCGGCGCCCACCACCTCGATGTTGTCGCCGTCGGGTCGCTCGTGCCGCGCAAGGGCGCCGAGCACGTGGTCGCCCTGGTGGCGCTCCTTGCGCGGAGCCGTCCCGACCTGCAGGCGGCGTGGGTCGGTGGCGACCTCACCGGTCCCTACGCAGACCTCATCCGGACCGACATCGCGGCAGCCGGGATCGAGGACCGCTTCGCCCTGCCCGGCGAGGTAGCGGACGTGGAGCCCTGGTGGCCCACCGACGGCGTGGTCGTGCACCTCGCCCGGGAGGATCCGGCGCCGCTCGTCGTCCTGGAGGCGGGCCAGCGCCGCATCCCCGTCGTCACGTGGGACACCGGAGGCGGTGCCGACCTCGTCCGTCGGGCCGGCCTCGACGAGCTGGTTGCCGCGCCGGGGGACCTGGTGGCGGTCGCCGACGCCGTCGCCCGCCTGCTCGATGACGCGTCGGCCCGGGCCACGGCGGGAGCCGCGCTGCGGGCCGAGGCGGTCGAACGGTCCACGGACCGGCTGGCCCCTGCGCTGCTCGACGCCTTCGTGGGAGCGCCGGCGTGAGCGCGCGCCGTCCGGTGGCCTGGGCCGTGATCCGCGACCTGGGACGGACCGGCGTCCCGCTCGCGCTCGCCCGTCTCGCCACGTGGCCCGGCACCGCAGCCGCCGTGGACCTTCACATCGTGGCCCGCACCGACGGACCGCTCCGATCCGCCTTCGAGCGCGCCGGGCTCCCCGTCCTGGCCTTGGAGCCCGAGGACGCTCGATCGGGGCCGGCGACCGTCGCCGCCGGGGCGGCCTACCTCGGACGACCGGCGCCCGGCCGGTCGCTGCTGGCCGCAGCGTGGCGGCATCGGGCACGCGGTCTCCCCCGGCCCGACGTCGTACTCGTGCAGGGAGCCGGCGCCTGGCCCATCGCCGAGTCCCTGCAGGTGACCGAGGGACCACGCGTGGTCGTGCACCTCCACGAGCTCGCCGTCGGCCTCCGGCGCAGCCTCACGAGACGGGAACTGGGCGCGGCGATGGCTGCAGACCAGGTCCTGGCCGTGTCCGAGCCCGTGGCTGCGCTGGCCCGGTCGTACGGTGCACCGGCGGAGCGGATCGTCCTCGTGCCCGGCACCGTCGACACGGCCGACCGCGTCGAGCGAGGCAACCTCGACGTCGTGACGATCGGAGAGGCCGGGTGGCGCAAGGGCACCGATCGGGCCATCGCCGCTGCCCACGAACTGCTCCGCCGAGAACCCGGGCTGCGCTGGCACTGGATCGGCCGGAGTCCGGAGCCGGGTTGGGCCTTCGCTCACGGCGCCGACGTCCCCCTCACGACCCACCCCCCGGTCGCCGAGCCCTGGGCGGTGGTCGGTACCCCGGCCGCGCTGGTGGTGACCAGTCGAGAGGACCCGCTGCCGCTCGTGGCGCTCGAGGCCGGACAGCGCGGGATCCCGGTCATCGCCTGTTCGGGCTCCGGCGGGCTCGACCACCTTCTGGCCGAGGGCCGCGGGTGGCTCGTCGATCCGACAGACCCCCGCGACCTCGCGACCACGGTGCAGGAGGTGGTCGCAGACGCCTCCAACGATCGGCCGGACGCGTTGCGCTCGACCGTGACCGCTCATCACACGGCAGATGTCGTCGGCCCCGCCTGGCTCGCCGCGCTCGCCGGCATCCGCTGAGGCTCCCGAACACCGGTCCAGAACGCCCCTCCGAACGCGGCGATGGGCGCCCGAAGGCGCCCACCACCGGAGTTCTCGAACCCGTCACCCGAAGGTGGAGGGTCAGGCAGTCTGGAGCTTGATCTCGATGTCGACGCCAGCCGGGAGGTCCAGGCGCTGGAGCGAATCGACCGTCTTGGGCGTGGGCTCGAGGATGTCGAGCAGCCGCTTGTGGATCCGCATCTCGAAGTGCTCGCGGGAGTCCTTGTACTTGTGCGGCGAACGGATCACCGTGTAGCGGTGCTTCGTCGTCGGCAGCGGGATCGGGCCCCGGACCGTGGCGTTGGTGCGCAGCACGGTCTCCACGATCTTCTTGGTGGATTGGTCGATGACCTCGTGGTCATAGGCCTTGAGCCGGATGCGGATCTTCTGTGCGTCAGCCATGTCAGCCCTTACTTGAGGATCTCGGTGACGCGGCCGGCGCCCACGGTACGGCCACCCTCGCGGATCGCGAAGCGCAGGCCCTCGTCCATCGCGATCGGAGCGATCAGCTCGACAGTCATCGACGTGTTGTCACCCGGCATGCACATCTCCGTGCCCTCCGGCAACGTGATCGTCCCCGTCACATCAGTGGTCCGGAAGAAGAACTGCGGCCGGTAGTTCGCGAAGAACGGCTTGTGACGACCACCCTCCTCCTTCGTGAGCACGTACACCTCACCCACGAAGTCCGTGTGCGGCGTGATGCTGCCCGGCTTGCACAGCACCTGACCCCGCTCCACCTCCTCCTTCTTCGTACCCCGCAACAGCGCACCGATGTTGTCCCCCGCCTGACCCTCGTCGAGCAGCTTGCGGAACATCTCGACCCCGGTGCAGGTGGTCTTCTGCGTGGTCTTGAGCCCGACGATCTCGAGCTCGTCACCGGTGTGGACGAC
>CAZCVS010000110.1:0-8912 GCA_964501845.1 uncultured Iamiaceae bacterium | reverse complement strand
ACGGCTCGATCGGCGTCGTGTTCGCCATCTTGGCGTGGCTGGCGCTGTTCGCCCGGCTGCTCGTCTACTCGTCGACGCTCAACGCCGTCCTCTTCGAGGCCCGGGTGGGCACGGTCCAGATCCCGATCCACGTCCCGAACCTTCCCGGCGCGCCCCCGGTCGCCGCTACCCGCGGCGGCATCATCGTCCATCCTGACGACCCTGCCCCCGCCGTCCCCCACTGAGGTTCCCACCCGACAAAGACCGAAGTTGGTGTGCGAATCGGCGGAGAGCGCCGGTTGCCACACCAACTTCGTTCGTTGGGGGGAGGGGGATGAGGGGGTGGTCGGCGGGGAGGGTGTGCGCCGCTAGGTTCGACCGGTGCCTTCCTCGGACCGTGTCGTCGCCGCCCTGGCGAAGCTGGCCGATGCCGTGCCGGGGGGCGAGCGGCGGGAGCCGCAGGAGGTCATGGCCACCGAGGTCGCGGCCGCCATCGCCGAGCGGCGCCACCTCCTGGCCCAGGCGGGGACCGGCACCGGCAAGAGCTGGGCATACCTGGTGCCGGCGATCCTGGCCGGCAAGCGCACCGTGGTCGCCACCGCCACCAAGGCCCTCCAGGACCAACTCGCCGGCAAGGATCTGCCCTTCTTGGCGGAGCACCTCGGCAAGCCGTTCGAGTTCGCCGTCCTCAAGGGCCGGTCCAACTACGTGTGCCGCCAGCGGCTGGCCGAGATCTCGGGCACCGGCCAGCTGGCACTCGACGGGCTCGCGGAGCGGGCCTCGCCCACCGAGCTGGCGGCGCTGAAGCTGTGGGCGGCGTCGACGGTCGTCGGCGACCGGGCCGAGCTCTCCGCCGAACCGTCGCACCAGGCATGGTCGGCCATCAGCGTCTCGGCCCAGGAGTGCCCCGGCGCCCGCAAGTGCCCAGCAGGCGATTCGTGCTTCGCCGAGGCCGCCCGCCGCAAGGCCGGCGAGGCCGACGTGGTGGTCGTGAACCTCCACCTGCTCGGGCTCGACCTCGCCACCGCCGGCGCCGTGCTTCCCGAGCACGACCTCGTGATCGTCGACGAGGCCCACCAGCTCGAAGACATCATCTCGGACACCTGCGGCTTCGAGCTCTCGGCCGGTCGGTTCCAGAACCTGGCCCGCGCCGTGCGGTCGATCCTCGACGATCCGGCCTCGGTCGACGATGTGGAGACCTCGGCTTCGGCCCTGTCAGCCGTGCTGTCCGACCACGTCGGGCGGCGCCTCAAGGGTGCCGGGGACCCGGACATCAACGCCATGCTCACCCTCACCCGGAGCCGTTTGGACCGGGTCGCCACCGCCCTGCGGAAGATCCCCGACAGCGCATCCGACGACGTGAAGAACCGCAAGGAGCGGGCGGTCCAGCTGACCGGCCACCTCCAGACCGACGTCAGCCTCGCGACGAGCGTTCCCGAGGGATCGGTGGCCTGGGTCGAGGGCCCCGACAGCAACCCCCGCCTGCGGGTCGCCCCGCTCGACGTCGCCGAGCTGCTCCGGGAGCGGCTGTGGGACCAGGCTCCCGCGGTGCTGACCAGCGCCACCCTCCCCGCCGGAATGGGCGAGCGACTGGGGTTGGCCGAGGCTGACCACAAGGCCATCGATGTCGGCAGTCCGTTCGACTACGCCCGCAACGGCCTCCTCTACTGCGCCACCCACCTGCCCGATCCTCGCGACGGCGGCTACGAGGCCGCACTCCACGAGGAGCTCCTGGCGCTCATCACCGCGGCCGGCGGCAGGACGCTCGGGCTCTTCACCAGCTACCGGGCGATGGACGCCGCTGTGGCCGCTCTCAAGGACGAGCTGCCCGGACCGGTCCTCAGCCAGCGCGACCTGCCCAAGCCGGCGCTGGTGGCCGCCTTCGCCGGCGACCCCGCCACCAGCCTGTTCGCCACGATGGGGTTCTGGCAGGGCATCGACGTCCCCGGCCCGACGCTCTCGCTGGTCACGATCGACAAGCTGCCGTTCCCCCGCCCCGACGAACCGCTGCTCCAGGCCCGACGGGAGCAGGCCAAGGCCGAGGCGTTTCGCACCATCGACCTCCCCCGCACGGCCACGATGCTCGCCCAGGGCGCCGGCCGGCTCAGCCGCAGCCGCGCCGACCGCGGGGTCGTCGCCGTGCTCGACCCCCGCCTCGCCAAGGCCAAGAGCTACCGCTGGACCCTCCTCGACGCGCTCCCCCCGTTCCCGAGGACCAAGGACCGCGCCGAGGTGGAGGCCTTCCTCCAGCAGATCGCCACCGCCTGACCGTCAGGGCTCAGAGGCGCCGGCACTGGTCTTCCTTGTTGCCCTGGACGACGTTGCCGCTGCCCGTCGGCGCCGGCGAGTTCTCCTTGCACTGGAGGTTGCCACCGACGCGGTTGCTGTCGACGACGTTGGTGCCGCGGTTGCCCACGATCTGGATGCTGCCGTTGACCTTGTTGCGGCGAGCCTCGAGCGGCCCCCGGTTGGCGTCGTACTGGATGTCGCCGGTCACGGTGGTGTCGTTGACGGAGACCTTGGCCCCCTGCTTGAGCTGGATGCTGCCGCCCACGGTCGACGACCGTCCGACGCGGACCTCGCGGTGGTTCTCGGCCTGCACGTTCCCGCCGATGCGGGCGCCACGGGCGATCAGGGTCGCGTCCCGCTTCACCTCGACGTTCCCCTTCACCCGGGTGCTCTCAAGGGTGCACGTCGCGCCCTGCGGGACGATCACCTTCTCGACGGTGGACGCGGCGATCGTGCCCCGGCACGCACCCGGCGAGGTCGTGGTGGTGGGGGTGGAACCGCCGCCGGTGGCAGGCTGGCATGCGGCGATGGCGAAGGCGCCGGGCACGAGGGCGAGCGCGGCGTAGCGCCGGATCGTGCGGGTGGATGTGGGGCGGGTGCTCATGAGGTGTTCCTCCTGTTGGATGGGATGGTCCGCATCCTGCGAGCACGGCCTGAGCGGTCTGTGAGCCGCCCGTGAGAACCTTCTCATCTCCAGCTCACCGGGCTCTCGGCCCCATCCGCCACGATCAACCTCATGACGGCCCTGACCAAGCTCGCGCTCGCACTGGTGCTGATCGGCGTGGTCAGTGGGGTCGCGGCCCTCTTCGTGGTCGGGGCGGAGGACCGCCCGGTCCCCGCGGTCGAGCTCGACGGCAGCGACGACCAGACGACCACCGGCGCCGACGGCGGGACCGTCCCGCCCCCGACGGTCACGGCCACGACGACGACCACCACCACGACGAGCACCACGACCCCCGCCGTGTCGGCCACCACCCCTCCCACCGTCGCCGAGCCTGCTCCGCCGCCGCCTCGGACCGCCCCCAGCCCCGTCATCGCCGACGACGATGACGGACCGGACGGGGACGACGATGATGGGGGCGACGATGACGACGACGACGGCTTCGACGACTGACCCCGCGCTGCGACCGGCCCGCTTCGGGTTCCGGGCCCGCGTCTTCGGCGTCCTCGCGCTGCTGCTCGTCGGTGCCATGCTCACCGGGATGGTCCTCCAGCGGGCGGTCCTGCGGGCCCGGCTGGACCGTGAGATCGAGTCCGCGCACGACCAGGAGCTGACCGAGGTCCAGCAGCTCTCCACCGGAAGCGACCCGAGGACCGGTGAGCCGTTCGGTTCGGATGCCGCCGCCATCTTCGACACGTTCCTGGAGCGGAACGTGCCCGACGACGACGAGGTCTACATCACGATCGTGGGCGGCCAGCCCCACCGGTCGTCACGGGCCGACCACCGCCTGGACCAGGACGAGGCTCTCATCGCGCGGTGGGCGGCGCTGCGCACGGGTGCCCGGGGCTGGACCGACACCGAGGCGGGCCCGGTTCGCTGGTTGGCCTCACCGCTGCGGGTGAACGGCCGGGAGGTGGGGACCTTCGTCGTTGCCACGTTCGTCGCCGAGGACCGCGCCGAGATCGACGACACCATCCGGGTGGAGGCCATCGTCTCGTTGCTGGTGCTCGCCATCGCGCTGGCCGTGGCCTGGTCCGTGGCCGGGCGGCTGCTGCGCCCGGTGCGCGACCTCACCAACAACGCCCGGGGGCTCGACGAGCGGGACCTCACCGCCCGCATCCCGGTGACCGGCAACGACGAGATCGCCGAGCTGGCCCGTACCTACAACGCCATGCTCGACCGGTTGCAGGCCGCCTTCGAGACCCAGCGCCGCTTCGTCGATGACGCGGGCCACGAGCTGCGGACGCCCATCACCATCATCAGCGGCCACCTCGAGCTCATGGGCGACGATCCGGACGACCGACGCGAGACCGTGGCCCTCGTCACCGACGAGCTCGACCGCATGGCCCGGATGGTCGACGACCTGCTGGTGCTCGCCAAGGCCGAGCAGCCCCGCTTCATCGAGCCGTCCCCGGTCGAGCTGCACCAGCTCACCACCGGCCTGGCCGATCGGGCCCGCCTCGTGGGGTCACGGGACTGGCAGATCGATCAGGCCGCGTCGGGCTGGGTCCAGGCCGACGGCCAGCGCCTCATCCAGGCCGCCCTGAACCTGGTGCGCAACGCCGTCGAGCACACCGACGTGGGCGCCCCGGTCGCCATCGGCTCCCGCCGCACCGCGGGGCGACTGGAGCTCTGGGTCCGCGACGGCGGCGAGGGCATCGGGGCCGAGGACCAAGCCCGGCTGTTCGACCGCTTCGCCCGCGGCGCGTCGGGCCGTCGGCGCTCGGAGGGCGCCGGGCTCGGCCTGGCCATCGTGCAGGCCATCGTCGAGGCCCACGGGGGCACGGTGCGGGTGGACTCAGCTCCGGGCCGCGGCACCACGTTCACCCTCGATGTGCCGGTCGAACCGTGCGACCCGCCGCCTGGCGCGCCCTCGGATCCGACCCCGACCGACCCCCTCACGACCGACATCACCCGGGAGATGCCGTGGCCCGCATCCTGATCGCCGAGGACGAGGACCGGATCGCGTCGTTCCTCCAGAAGGGCCTGCGCGCCGCCGGGTTCACCACCGTCACGGTCACCGACGGCCGGACCGCGGCCGCTTTGGCGCGCGATGACGACTTCGACCTGCTCGTGCTGGACCTGGGTCTGCCCGAGGTCGACGGCATGGAGGTGCTGCGCACGATCCGGGGCCGAGGTGAGCGGTTGCCGGTCGTCATCCTCACGGCCCGCTCCGAGGTCCGAGACACCGTGGCCGGGTTCGAGGGCGGGGCCGACGATTACCTGACCAAGCCCTTCCGGTTCGAGGAGCTGCTGGTGCGCATCCGCGCCCGCCTCCGGTCGGGCGGGGAGGCCGGCGACGATGGACCGACGTCAGTGTCGGCCGGCACCGTCAGCCTCGACGTGCGGACCCGGCGGGCCACCGTCGGCGGCGCGGAGATCGAGCTGACCGCCCGCGAGTACGCACTGCTGGAGACGCTGCTTCGCCACCCCGACCAGGTGCTGTCACGAGAGCAGCTGCTCTCGATGGTGTGGGGCTACGACTTCGACCCCAGCTCGAACGTCGTCGAGGTCTACGTCCGCTACCTCCGCCGCAAGCTCGGCGAGGACACCATCGAGACCGTCCGGGGCATGGGCTACCGCCTCCGCACCCGCCCGACCGACGGCGCCACCCAACGCTGAAGATCAGTCGACCGACCCTCGCGGCACGACCCACTCGGCTGGCTGACCCGTCACCGCGGCGATGCGATCGAAGTCCGCGTCGTAGTGCAGGACGGTCAACCCTGCGATCTCCGCGCCTGCCGCAACGAGCAGGTCCACGACGTTCCGGCCGCGCTGACTCTTGGACGCGAGTGCCCGCTGGACCTCCAGCGCTCGGTCCAGGTGCGCCTGCGTCGTCGCCACCCTGGGCATCTCGGCCAGCGCACCCAGCACGTCGTCCCACTCCCGGGCGGTGCGGGCCGAGTAGCCCACCTCGAGGTCGGTGATCGATGCTCGTCCCACTCGAGAGCTCACCAGCAGGTGCTGGACCGCCTCCCTGACGGCCGGCTTGGCGAGACGCTTCAGGACGCTCGCATCGACGAGGTGCGTCAGCGCCACGCGTCGTCGCTGTCGGCCCAGTCGACCGCGGCGAGCGTGTCAAGCGCCCGGCGCACCCTCGATTCCCTCGATTCCGCCACGAGACGGAGCGCCTGGTTGACCGTGTCCTTCATGGTCGCCGTACCGAGCTCCGCGCGCGCAGCAGCAAGGGCATCCTCGTCGAGGTCGATCAGGTGCTTGGCCACGCTCACGAGCGTATATCCAAGCGCTCATCCGTCTATACCGCAACGATCTCGACCCCAATGCCACCCATCAGGCTCGATCGTCGTATCTGGACGACCGTCCCGGGGGTCATGATGGGTGAACGGGAGGCGCGGCGCGGATGAAGTGCCTGGTTCCCCCCGACGTGACCGGGGCATTGATCAGTAACCGAGGCGTTCGAGGGCTCGGGACTTGCGCTGCCAGTCCTTGTCGACCTTGACGAAGAGCTCGAGGTACGCGCCTTCGGGGAGCTGGCGGCGGACGTTGATGCCGACCTGCTTGAGCACGCTCCCCTTCTTGCCGATGACGATGCCCTTCTGGGAGTCGCGCTCGACCAGGATCTCGACGCGGATGCGGGGCCACTCCCACTCGGTGACGCGGGCGGCGACGGAGTGCGGCACCTCGTCGCGGGTCACGGCGAGCAGCTGCTCGCGGACCAGCTCTGCCACCCAGAACGCCTCGGGGACGTCGGTGACCATGTCGTCGGGGTAGTACGCCGGGCCTTCGGGCAATCGGGAGAGGATGGTCTCGAGCAGCTCGGGCACGCCGGCACCGGTCTTGGCCGAGATCGGGAAGTACTCGTTGCCGCCCGCGAGCTGCTCGGCCGCGGCGTGCAGCTGCGCCAGGACCTCGGTGGGCTCGGCGATGTCGGTCTTGTTCACGACGATGATGGCGTTGGCCGGCACCCGCTGGGCGATCCACTTGTCACCGGGACCGATGGGCATGGTGGCGTCGACGAGCAGGCAGACGATGTCGACGTCGCCGATGGCCGCGTCGGCCGCGTCGTTGAGCCGCTCGCCCAGCAGGGTGCGGGGCTTGTGGATGCCCGGCGTGTCGACGAAGACGATCTGAGCGTCTGGCCGGGTCAGCACGCCACGCACCTGGGTGCGGGTCGTCTGGGGCTTGTCGGAGACGATGGTCACCTTCTGGCCCAAGATGTGGTTGAGCAGGGTGCTCTTGCCGACGTTGGGACGCCCGACCAGCGTGACGAATCCTGACTTCACGAACTGGTGCTCCGGTCGTTGGCGTCGGCGTTCTCGGCGTCGCGTTCGGCTTGCTTCTCGGCGTCGCGCTCGGCCCGCCGCTCGGACCGCTTGTCCGGCTCGACATCGTCAGCCTGGACCTCGATCTCCTCGATGCGGACCCGCATGATGCGGCGGCCCTGCACCCGCTCGACGGTGAGACGGGCGCCCGGCACCTCGATCGCATCGCCGGACACTGCCATGCGGCCGAGCTCTTGGAGGACCAAGCCGCTCACGGTGTCGAAGTCGCCCTCGGGCAGGTCACAGGTGAGCAGGTCGTTGGCGTCGTCGATGCTGAGGTTGCCGGCGATGCGCATGCCTCCGGATGGCACGTGCTCGAAGCGGGCGTCCTCGGTGTCGAACTCGTCGACGATCTCGCCCACCAACTCCTCGATCAGGTCCTCGAGGGTGACGACGCCGGCCGTCCCGCCGTACTCGTCGATGACCACGGCCATGTGGAACTGGTCCGCCTGCATCTCGCGGAGCAGTTCGGCCACCGACTTGGTCTCCGGCACCGCCCGAGCAGGTCGGGCGAAGTTGGAGACCGGCTCGTCCTCGCGACCGTCGCGCTCGGCGCGCATGAGGTCCTTGGCGTACACGAGGCCGATGACGTCGTCGATGCCTTCACCCAGCACGGGGATCCGGCTGTAGCCGTTGAGGATGACGACCTCCATCACATCGGCCACGCGGAAGTCGTGGTTGACGGTGACCATGTCGGGCCGCGGGACCATGACCTCGCGGGCGACGGTGTCGCCGAACTCGATGATGGACTCGATGAGCTGGCGCTCGTCCTTGTCGATGGCGGCGGATTCGTGGGCTTCCGCGGCCACCGCCAGGAGCTCCTCCTCGGACACGTAGGGCCCTTCCTTCAGGCCCTTGCCGGGGAGGATCACGTTGGTGATGACGATGAAGAACTTGGCCAGGCCCCGCAGCGGTGCGAAGTCCGCCAGCCACTTGACCGGGCGGGCGGCGCCCAGCGCGGCCCGCTCCGTGTGCTGGATGGCCCAGGTCTTGGGCGCGGTCTCGGCCAAGACGTACATGATCGACACGTTCAGGCCGGTGGCGATGATGACGCCCCACCCGCCGAACAGGTTGCCGGCGAGCACACCGGTGAGCGACGCCTGCACGATCTGGCAGATGAGCACCACCAGCAGCAGGGCGTTGAGCCAGCGCTCCGGCTGGGCGACGAGGTACGCCAGCGCCGCACCGCCCGGTCGCCCCTCGTCCGCGAGGGCAGACGCCTTGGCCCGGCTGATCCGCACCAGCGCGGTCTCCGCCACCGCGGTGAGGATCGAGATGCTGATCAGCACGACGATGGCCACGGCCATCGCGATGTCCGCTGAGGTCAGCTCGGCCGCGAGCAGCACGGGTCCGCCGCTCACCGAGGCCCTCCCGCGCTCGCTCGATCGTGGTCGGCCCCGCACGCGTCAGCGGACGGGGCCTCGGGACTGCCAGGGTCGTCGTCGGGCTTGCTCACGATGCCTTCCGATGGAACTGTTCGAGAAGCTCGCGTTCGCGCGCCTGCATCACCGTGGTCTCCTGGGGTTCCGCGTGGTCGTGGCCCAACACATGAAGGATGCCATGCACGACGAGCAGGGCGATCTCGTCGTCGTACGTGCCGGCGTGCGAGGGGGCGTTGCGAGCAGCGACCGCCGGGCACACGACCACGTCGCCCAGCAGCAGCGGGATGTCGTCGACGGGGCCGCGGTCGGGGCCGCTGG
>CAZCVS010000109.1:0-8924 GCA_964501845.1 uncultured Iamiaceae bacterium | reverse complement strand
CGGCGACGAGGGTGAGGAAGTCGTCGCGGTGGCGGTCGACGCAGAAGCCGTCGGAGAGGGTCAGCGACACCTTGCGGCCGGCCTCGTGGGCGGCCGCGGCCGCCGTGCGGAACGCGTGCTTGGCGTCGTCGCGGTCGAAGAGGTAGCCCTCCAGGAACGTGACCTTGGCCGACCCGATGAGGTCGAGGTCGAGGTGGTCGGCGCACAGGGTGGCCGACGCGCCCAGGTAGGTGTTCATCGTGCGCTCGCCGTCGGGGGTGACCACGATCATGCAGCGGCCGGTGGGGTCGCCCTCGGTGGCGAGGTCGGCGGAGAAGTGCACGCCCAGCGAGTTGAGGTCGTGGCCGAACGCCTTGCCCAGCCCGTCGTCCTTGACCCGGCCGATGTAGGCGGCGCGTCCCCCGAACGAGGCGACGCCCGAGAGCGTGTTGGCGGCCGAACCGCCCGACATCTCCGTCTTGTCGCCCATCGCCGCGTAGATCTCTTCGGCCCGGTCCGTGTCGATGAGCGTCATCGACCCCTTCGCGAGGTCCATCTCCTCGATGAAGGACTCCTCTTCGGTGCTCAGCACGTCGACGAGGGCGTTGCCAATGCCGAGGACGTCGAAGGCTGCGGGATGGTCCGAAGGAGTGCTCACAAGCCGGAAACCCTACGCGTCCCCCCACCGAACCCCCGAACCGACGATCAAGACGAGCGGAGGTTCCGAGGACCTGGCGGCCGGGGTCGAAGGCAGCATGCTCGACCTCGACCTGGCCATCGCCACCCCGGTCAGATGCCCGGCCTGCCGACAGCTCAGGACCCGTTCCGCCACAGGGCCCGGCCCTCACACCGTTCCGGCCGACGCTGCAACCGGCGGGCGGGGAGGCGAAACTCGATCGTCGACGACCGCTCGCCCAAAGAGCGCCTCGCCGATCGGCTGCCAGTCGTGGCGCCAGATGGACATGAAGCACCGATCCCACGAACGGCCGCCGTGGAAGTAGAACGCGGGGATGGACCCGTCAGGAGTGATGAGCGCGTCGATGCAGGCGGCGAGCAGCGGCAGGTTGAACTCGGGAACGTCGAAGATGATCCGCTCGTAGGGAAACGAATGGAAGAGGAAGTCGAGGAAGACCGCCATCCCCTCGACCATCCCGCCTGGGACGACGTCGTTGCCAGCCGCCCGGATGAAGCCGACCTGGCAGTGGCGGCAGGCCAGGTCCTCGTCATAGGCCACCACCATGCCGACAAGCCGGCCCGATCCCTGCTCTTCGACCACGAACTGCGACTTCACCCCGGCAAAGAGGGTCTGGTGGAACTCCTCGGCGCTCGGAGTTCGCCCCCGCCATCGCCATCGGTAGCCGTCGGCGGGGTGCGTCGCCGCCAGGTACAACGGTCCGATGTGGGCGGGCTCGATCGGGGCGAGCCGGACCCGGTTCGTGCTCCAGTCCGTGCGTGAACGACCCGAGGGGGAGATCACGTCGGGCCCCCGGCGGCCAGAGTGGTCAGCCACCAACTGCCAGAGCGCTCCCAGGTCCAGGACCGGTTCAAGCGCCATCGGGTCGAGCCCCTCGACCGAATCCAAGACCAGTGACCGGAGGGCGACGCGCTGGACGTGGTCGAGCGGCCCGTGCCGGGTGATGTCGAAGGTCGCCGACGCCGTCGGAGGAAACCCCGGCACATGACGGGCGACCTCGTCTCGGAACCGTTCGAACTCGGGGTTCATCTGGCCCCTCCTGGTTCTTCTCGCCCGGTCGATCTCCCGCGACGCGTCAGCCTGCCCCCGATCAGGAACAGGCTGGCAACGCCGACGATGACCAGCACGAGCTCGACTGGTCCGACGATGCCGATCGTGCCGATCACCACGAGCGCGACCCACATGAGCAGGATCGCCGCCAGGGCCCACCCCACGTTGCGGACGGTCCGAGCGACGATACCCCTACGCTCGCCACGGTCGGCGGCCATCAGTCCGTGGTGTTCCAGCTGTAGGTGCCGTCAGAGTGGGCCCGGATGATGTTGCGGGGGTAGTCGTTGCTGATGCACCCGTACTTGGCGATGCAGTTCTCCCACTGTGCCTGACGCTCGTGCCAGTGGCCGCTCTTGTTGTAGCCGGACTTCCACGCATAGAAGCGCTGGTCATCGACCACCAGCCGCCGGTAGTACATCGTCGATGCGACGTCCTCGAAGTACTGCCCCGTGACGACATCGGACACCACGTGATCCGCGCGGTTCCAGCACCACTGAGTCCACGTGTTGTACCAGTACGCCGTGTAGCCCAGGACCGTCTCGCCCTTGTTCCGGACCGTTGCCTTCCGGCACCCGCTCGATGACGAGGAGCCGCCGGAGCCGGAACCCCTCGCGCTGACAGACAGGACTCGCAAGGAGCCGTCAGGCTCCACGACCACCTGATGACCACTGGCGTCATACGTAGCCCGAGAGATGACCCGGCCGTCGGGCGTGATCTCCTCGACCTCGATCACATCGCCGTCGGCACCGCTCGTGGTCTCAGGCTCGCCAACCGCGGCCGATGGCTCGACTCGTTCGGGGCTCGCTGGGACAGGTGCCTGGGAGGCGGGAGCGGCCAGCGCCGCCGAAGAGAGGAGGACGTTCACCCCGGAAATAGCAGCGCCCGTGGACAAGCCACCCCGAAGCAAGCGGGGGATGCGGTACCGATTCATCGTTTGGTCACCAATCTCTGAGAGTCGAAGGATGGTGGGGTGGCCCGCTCCGGCAAGACTATACGTTTCGTCATTGTCTCGCAAAGGTCTCCCGGGCGCGCAGAAGGGGCTTCGACGCGCCCGCGAGTGGACAGAGGACCGCCGCTAACGTTTGGCGTCCGACATGCGGGGGACCCGCCGACCGAGGAGCCGTTGATGGACGCAGCCAACCGAACACGAGGTGCCGTCGCCGTGCTGGCGCTATCGACGGCCGGATTCCTCGCCGCGTGCGGTTCGGACGGCAGCGAGCCCGCCGACAGCGTGAAGGCCACCACGACGACCGCCGCGTCGGGCGGCGAGACCACGACCACGGCGGCAGGTGTCACCACCTCCGCCGCGACGAACGGCGGCGAGACCACCACCACCGAGAACCTCGAGGGCACCGACACCGAGACCACCGAGCTCGACACGCTCCCCGACGGCGACCACCACGGCTACATCGCCGGGCTCGAGAACGGCACCGTGGAGGGCCAACGCGTCCAGGTCCTGGTCTGGGACCCGGTCGAGCTCCTCACCGGCCAGGCGGCCATCGACACGGCGGCGAAGGACGGGGTCACGCTCGACACCGACTACTACGTCCGCAACCCGGACCAGACGGTCAAGCGCATCGCCGTGGTGCCCGAGGCATCGGTCACCACCCTCGCAACGGGCGGCTCGGGCAGCGTGCCCTCCAGCGTCGACGAGGTCTGGCGGCAAGACCACCTGTTCAAGATCAACGTCGGGAACGTCCGCGGCATCACCACGATCTCGGGCATCGACGCGGTCTACCTGCCGTAGCGGCACCGGTAGCCTCGGCGGGGTTCTGACCCCCACCGCTGCTCGAGGAACCCCGTGGCCGCCCACGACCTGAACCGCCTGCCCACCACCGTGGTGCCGTCGCACTACGACCTGGAGCTGGCCCCCGACCTCGACGCAGCGACGTTCGCGGGCACCGCCGCGGTCACCGTCATCGCCACCGAGGCGGTCGACGAGCTGATCCTCCACGCCCTGGACCTGGAGATCTCCGAGGCCTGGCTCGAAGGCCCCGAGGGCGAGCGCATCGAGGCCACGCCCACCTTCGACGCCCCGTCGGAGACGGTCACCCTGGCGTTGTCGGCCACCGCCGGACCGGGGGCCTGGACGCTCCACACGACGTTCACCGGGGAGCTCAACGACAAGCTGGTCGGGTTCTACCGCTCGACCTTCACGGACGACGCCGGTGCGACCCAGACGCTCGCCTGCACCCAGTTCGAGTCCACCCACGCCCGCCGCGCCTTCCCCTGCTGGGACGAGCCGGCGTTCAAGTCCACGTTCGCCATCCGCCTGGTGGTCGACGACGGCCTGTTCGCCGTCTCCAACGCCCGGGAGACCGCGGTCGACCAGCTGCCCGACGGCCGCAAGCGGGTCCACTTCGCCCCCACCATGCACATGTCGACCTACCTAGTCGCGTTCGTGATCGGTCCGCTCGAGGCCAGCGACGTGGTCGACGTCGACGGCGTGCCGCTGCGGGTCATCGCCGTGCCCGGCAAGGCCGACCTGACGCCCTTCGCGCTGGAGATCGGCGCCTTCTCCCTGCGCTACCTGTCCGACTGGTACGGGATCGCCTACCCGGGCGACAAGCTCGACCTCATCGCCATCCCCGACTTCGCGTTCGGGGCGATGGAGAACCTGGGCTGCGTGACCTTCCGGGAGACCGCCCTGCTGCTCGACGAGGGCCGGTCCACCCAGTCCGAGCTCCAGCGGGTGGCTGATGTGGTCGCCCACGAGATCGCCCACATGTGGTTCGGTGACCTGGTGACCATGGGCTGGTGGAACGGCATCTGGCTGAACGAGGCCTTCGCCACGTTCATGGAGATGATGACCACCGACGCCTTCCGACCGCAGTGGCAGCGCTGGACCGACTTCGGCCTGGCGCGCTCCGCGGCATTCGACACGGACTCGCTGTCCACCACCCGGGCCATCGAGTACGAGGTCGTCACCGCGGCCGACGCCGAGGGCATGTTCGACGTGCTCACCTACGAGAAGGGCGCATCGGTCGTCCGCATGCTCCAGCAGTACCTCGGCGAGGACCGCTTCCAAGCCGGCATCCGCCGCTACCTGGAGGCCCACTCGTACGCCAACACCGAGACCACGGACCTCTGGGATGCCATCGAGGAGGCCACCGGGGAACCGGTCCGCCAGATCATGGACTCGTGGATCTTCCACCCCGGCCACCCGGTGATCGCCATCGCCGCCTCCGACGACCGCACCTCGCTGCACCTTCGCCAGGACCGCTTCTCCTTCGCTCCCGACGCGGCCGCGGGCATCACCGTGCCGGCCAACGAGCCCCGCTCCGTTCCGGTCGTGGTCCGCGTCGGCCACGGCGAGGGCGCGTCCCTCCACCGGGTTCTGCTGACCGATGCCGAGGCCACCCTCGAGCTCGACCAGGCGGCGGACTGGATCGAGGGGAACCACGAGGGCAACGGGTTCTACCGCGTCGAGCTCGCCGACACGGAGCTCCAAACCCTCGCCGGGCAGGCGCAGGCGGTGCTCTCCCCCCTCGAGCGCTACGGCCTCGTCGAAGACGAGCTGGCGCTGATCCTCGCCGGGCGCAGCTCGCTCCCCCGCCTGTTCGGGCTGCTCCGCAGCCTGGCCGGAGAAGACGACCTGTCCGTGTGGCAGCGCATCACCGGCGTCCTCGCCAGCGTCGGGCGCGTCGCCCCCGAGGATCAGGTCGAGGCCTACCAGGGCTGGGTGCGGGCGCTCCTCGGCCCGGCACTCCAGGGCCTGGGCGACACCAAGGTCCCCGGAGAGCCCGAGCGCACCACGGCGCTGCGGGCGTCGCTGTTCGACGCGCTGGCCCGGTTCGGCAACGACCAGGGCCGCCGGGAGCAGGCAGGGGCCCACTTCGCCGCGCTAGGTGACGACCCCGACGCGGTCGATGCCAACCTCGCCGACGCGGTCGTGCGCGTCGTGGCGTCGACGGCCGACCAAGACACGTGGGACGAGTTGCGGCGCCGGGCGGCCGCGGCCCGCACGGCCCAGGACCGGCTCCGCCACCAAGGAGCGCTGGCCGACGCCCGGGACCCGGCCCTGGTGCTGCGGTTCTGCGAGCTCTGCTTCACCGACGAGGTGCGCACGCAAGACGCCCTGTTCCTCCTCGCCCGAGCGCTCCGCAACCGCTACGCGGCAGCCGAGGTGTGGACGTTCCTCACCGAGCGATGGGACGAGATCTCGACCGGGTTCCCCTCTAGCACCGTGCCCCGCCTCATCGACGGCATCCGCGGCGTGAGCGACCGGGACCTGGCCGCGTCCATCGCCGCGTTCCTCGCCGAGCACCCGATCAAGCAGGGCACGAAGCCGGTGCAGCAGCACCTGGAGCGCATGTGGGTCACCGTCGCCCTGGCTGATCGCGTGCGTGGGGAACTGGCCTCGGCGCTCACGTGATCCACCGGCGGTCGCCCGCCATCTGGGTGTTCGGCGTCGACGAAGACGCGATCCAGCTGACCTGGAGGACGCTCGGGAGCGAGCCCGTCCGGCTCCGGGTCCTCGCCGACGACGTGGACCTCGACCTCGAGGTGGCCGAACCCGGCGACAGCGGCGCCACGGTCCTGGCGGGGCTCCCCGCTGGGCGCATGGTGCGCATCGAGGCGACGAGCCCCGCGCTCGGAGCGCCGGTCGTGCTCTCGGCACGCACGCTGGCTGCGCTCCCCGGCGAGGAGCTCGCCCGCCTCGCCACGGTCAGCGACCTGCACCTCGGGACCGAAGTCTTCGGCCACTGGGGCACCATCGCCGACCCCTTCGACCACCCGGACCCCCACCCCGTCCGCTGCGCCGAGGCCGCGCTCGACGAGGCTGTGACCTGGGGCGCGCAGCGCATCATCGCCAAGGGCGACCTGACCAACGCGGCGCGGCCGGCCGAGTGGCGGCAGTACGCCCGCCTGGTCCATGCCCTCCCGGTCCCCGTCGACGCCCTGCCCGGCAACCACGACCACGGGCCCGATCTCCTCGCCGGCCACCTGCTTCCCGGGCAGGCGGCCGACGCGTTCGACCTCTCCATCGCCCAGCCCATCACCGTGCAGGACCTTCCCGGCCTGCGCACCGTGCTCGTCGACACCACGGTGCCTGGACGCCACGGCGGCAGCCTCGCCGGCACCCGCCACGACATCCTCGATGCAGTGGCGGAGGCGGACCCGGCGGGCGCGGTGCTCATCGCGACGCACCACCAGCTCCAGCCCAACCGACCGCCCGAAGGCTGGCCACCCGGAGTCCGCTACGCCGAGAGCGCGGCGTTCCTCGATGCGCTCGGTGCCGCGCACCCCCACGTGCTGGTCACCAGCGGACACACCCACCGGAACCGGCGCTGGGGACGCTCAGGCGTCGTCGTCACGCAGGTCAGCTCCACGAAGGACTTCCCCGGCGCGTGGGCGGGCTACGTCGTCCACGAGGGGGGCCTGCGCCAGATCGTCCGGCGGGTCCAGCGCCCCGATGCGATCGCCTGGACCGACCACACGCGCATCGCCGCGTTCGGCGCCTGGGAGCACGCCGCTCCCGGACGCCTCGACGCCCGGTGCTTCAACCTGACCTGGGGCGGCCCGACCTGACCGTTCCCGTCGGGTTGATCGTTCCGTGGGGTTGATCGTTCAGTCGGCCGGCGCCACGGCGAACGCCAGGGTGCCGGCCGCATCGGTGACGGTGACGGTGACCTCGCGGGCCGAACTGCCGTCGCGGGCGCTGCACGTCGAGGTCGACTCGGGCATCCGGACCTCCGTGGGGTCGCCACTGCACCGCACCTCGAACGTACGACCGAAGCCCTCCTCCAGTGCCGAGGCGAGCTCGGAGGTGATCCGCTCGTTGGTCACCACCGCCGCGGTCGGCGTGACGTCGAGCGTGCCGTCGTCGTCCACCTGGCGGACCTCGACGGGCAGGTCTCCTGCGCCCTTCAGCGTGACCGTGCAGGTGAACGTGGCCCCGCGCTCGCGCACCAGGTCCCCGGCGCAGCGGGTCGCGGTGACGTTGGGCTTGACCTCGGCGGCCACGGCCCTTCCGACCGCCCGCTCGGTCGCCGTGTCATCGAGGGTGTCGGCCTCATCGCCGCACGCCGCCAGCGTGAGCAGGACCGCTGCAACCGCGAGGGGACGAACGATCGGGGCCCGCACGCTCACACCAGCCAGGCGACGAGGCCGATCTGGCCCAGGTGGTAGGTGACCATGACCGCTAGCGGGCCGAAGCGACGCTGGTCGAGGAAGCGGTTCCATGCGAGCGTGGCGTCCGACGCGTAGAACAGCGATGCGCCGGCGATCGCCCACGGGGCGGTCGTGCCGAAGGCGCTCACCACCATCGCCGAGATCACCACCAGGTACGCGATGACCGGTGGGACCATCTCCTGGTGCTCGGACGCGGCGACACCGGTGACGATCCGCCGGCCGACCGTGGCGATGGCCGCCGCGACGACCGCGACGCCCACGAGCGTCCAACCCCAAGACCGCGGCGCCAGCTGCAAGCCGACGATGTAGGCGATGTGGCCGAGGAGGAACGATGCCAGCCCGGCGACGAACCACTTCTCGTGAAGCATCAAGAACACGTCGCCCGCGAGCGACAAGACGAGCCCGATGACCATCCACGTGCGGATCGCGGGGTCGACCGGTGTGAGCGTGACGGCGACCCCGATCAGGAATGCCAGGGTCGCGGGCTTGGCGACGCGCCGGATGTCCGGGCGCTGCGCCCAGGTCGCCCACCAGTCGGTGACGGCGAACCCGAGGGTGACCGCGAGCAGGGCCCACGAGGTGGTGGTCATCGGCCAACTGCTGGTTGCGGCATCGGCGCAGGCTAACCGTGGCTGGCGGGAGGAGGCCCGGCCAGCGAACCGAGGGCCGAGGCGGCAAGCGTCAAGGAGTCCGGGCACAGCTCGCGACCGGCGATCCACGACTCCACGTGGTCGAGCGGGACCCGGTCGGTCTGGAGGACCTCGCCGTCGGGGAACGTGAACGGACCATCGTGGCGGGCCAGGTACACCCGTCCGAGGAGCGAGACGTCGAAGTCGTCGTAGGGCCCGCCGCCCAAGGCCTGGAGCCCGGCCTCGACACCCGCCTCCTCTCGGAGCTCCCGCCGGGCGGCATCGCCCCAGTCCTCACCGACCCCGACGACGCCGCCGAACGCCACGTCCCAGCGGCCCGGCCACACGTCCTTCCAGAGCGCCCGCTGGTGCACGACGAGCCGCTCGCTCCAGTCGACGACCACGATGTACGTGCAGCGGTGCCGGAGCCGCTGGGA
>CAZCVS010000108.1:0-8934 GCA_964501845.1 uncultured Iamiaceae bacterium | reverse complement strand
ACCTGCCGGGAAAGGGCGGCGGCGACAAGCCCGACACCAAGGCGTACGTCGCCGCAGTCGAGCAGTTGATCATCGACTCGCTGGCCGACCTCGGCCTTCCCGCCGACCGGCTGCCGGGCTACCCGGGCGTGTGGGTCGGCGTGGGCACGGAGGACCCCCGCAAGATCTGCGCCATCGGCATCCGGGTCAGCCGTGGGAAGAGCCTCCACGGGTTCGGCCTCAACGTCGATCCGGACATGAGCATGTTCACCCACATCGTGCCGTGCGGCATCCCCGACAAGGCGGTCACCTCGCTGCGCGCCGAGGGCATCGACGCCTCGATGGCCGAGGTCGTCGAGGCTGTCGTGGCCCGCGCCACCCAACGATGGGGTGCGGGCGGCGCCGATCGCCACGATGTCGTGTGGCGCCACCGCGACGCCGACCTGGCACCGTTCTCCCTGGGAGCCGGTCCGGGCCAGCTCGCCGGCAAGGTCGCGGGTCCGTCTCGTGGCCGCGAGACGGTGCCGGCTGCCGACGGCATCGACGCCCAGGCGGCAGGGGAGGGCACCTCGGTGCGCCTGCTCGGCCGGCTGGCCGAAGCGGGGGTGCCGCAGGGCCTGGCCATCGGGGAGCGCAAGCCGGAGTGGATGCGGGCCAAGGCCAACTTCGGTCCCGAGTACCTCGAGATCAAGCGGACCATGCGGGAGCTGGACCTGGTCACCGTGTGCGAGGAGGCCGGCTGCCCCAACATCTCCGAGTGCTGGAGCGACGGCACCGCCACCTTCATGATCAACGGCGAGCGGTGCACCCGGGCCTGCGGGTTCTGCCTGGTCGACACCCGCCACCCCGAGGCGCCCGATCCCGGTGAGCCCGAGCGGGTCGCCGAGGCCGTCGAGCGGATGGGGCTGCGCTACGCCGTGCTCACCACCGTCGCTCGCGACGATCTCGTCGATGGCGGGGCGTCGCAGTTCGCCGAGACCATCGAGGCCATCCGCCGCCGCACGCCGGGCGTGCAGGTGGAGTGCCTGATCTCGGACTGCAAGGGCGATCCGGCCAGCCTGGACGTGATCTTCGAGGCCCGGCCCGAAGTGCTGAACCACAACATCGAGTCTGTGGCCCGGCTCCAACGGGCCGTCCGCCCCTCTGCCGGCTACGCCCGCAGCCTCTCGGTGCTCGCTCGGGCCAAGGCGGCCGGGCTCACCACCAAGAGCAGCATCATCGTCGGCATGGGTGAGACGTTCGACGAGCTGGTCGGCGTGCTCGCCGACCTGCGCGGGGTGGGGGTCGACATCGTCACCATCGGTCAGTACCTCCGGCCCACCACCAACCACCTCCCGGTGGCGCGCTGGGTCACGCCGGAGGAGTTCGCCGAGCTCAAGCGCATCGGCGAGGCCATGGGCATCGACCACGTCGAGTCCGGCCCGCTCACCCGCAGCAGCTACCACGCCCGCCAGGCCGCCGACGCCGCCGAGGTCGAAACCGTCGTGCCCGTCTCCCTCCGCTGACGGCAGACTGGCGGTCATGGGCCGCAGCTTCGACGCCATCCCCGACCACCTCGTCGCCTGGATGCAGGAGCAGCCGATCTACTTCGTGGCCTCGGCGCCGCTGAGCGCGGAGGGCCACGTCAACGTCTCGCCCAAGGGCGGCGACTCGTTCCGCGTGATCGACGCCAGCACCGTGGCCTACTTGGACCTGACCGGGAGCGGCGCCGAGACCATCGCCCACACCCGCGAGAACGGCCGGCTCACGATCATGTTCGCCTCGTTCGGCCCCAAGCCGAACATCGTCCGGCTGTTCGGCCGGGGCGAGGCGATCCTGCCCGACCACCCCGAGTTCGAGGACCTCGCCGCCCGGTTCCCGGCCAACCCGGGCACGCGGTCCGTGGTGGTGCTCGACGTCACGAAGGTGACCACCTCGTGCGGGTACAGCATCCCGCAGATGGAGCTCGTCGGACCCCGCTCGACCCTCGACGACTGGGCGGAGCGCAAGGGTCCCGACGGTATCGCCGAGTACTGGGCCGAGAAGAACGGCTACTCGCTCGACGGCCTCCCGGCCCTCGCCGAGTGATCCGGCGCTCCCGGGCACGCTCCGTCCGACAGCGGTACCGTCGCCCGCATGGCTGAACGGGATGTGACCGCACTGTTCGAGGGTGGGAAGTTCTTCGAGGGACCGCGGTGGCGCGACGGCACCTGGTGGATCTCGGACTTCTACCGGCACACCGTGTCGCGGATCTCGACCGACGGGACCGAGACCGTGGTGGTCGAGGTCGAGGCTCAGCCATCGGGCCTCGGATGGCTGCCCGACGGGTCGATGGTGATCAGCTCGATGACCGACCACAAGGTGCTGCGGTTCGCCGATGGCGAGCTGTCGACCCTCGCCGACCTCGACGGGATGGTCGGCGGTCACCTCAACGACCTCGTCACCGACGCCAACGGCCACACCTTCGTCGGCAACTTCGGCTTCGACCTGATGGGTGGCGGCGACCCGGCACCGGCGGCCCTCATCCGGGTCGACCCCGACGGCACCCCTGTGGTCGCGGCGGAGGATCTGTACTTCCCGAACGGCACGGTGATCACGCCGGACGGATCGACCCTGATCGTTGGCGAGACGATGGGCAACCGCTACACCGCCTTCGACCTGGCGGCCGATGGCAGCCTCACCAACCGCCGGACCTGGGCCTCCTTCGGCGAGCTGCCGACCACCAGCTCGTTCGCGGAGGGCATGGCGCAGATCAAGGTGTCGCCCGACGGGTGCTCGCTCGACGCCGACGGCCACATCTGGGCCGCCGACGCGCTCGGCAACCGCTGCGTCCGGGTGGCTCCCGGAGGCGAGATCGTCGACGAGATCACCGTCCCCGGGGGCCTCGGCGTGTACGCCTGCCAGCTCGGTGGTGGCGACGGCCGGACGCTGCTGCTGTGCACCGCACCCGACTTCTTCGAGCACAACCGGGTCGCGGCCAACGAGGCGATCTTGTTCACGACCACGGTCGACGTCCCCCACGCCGGTCTGCCGTGACCAGACCAGCGCGCCCGTAGCCTGCACGGCATGTCTGCCGATCGCTTCGCCCGGGTCCGTGCCGCGATGGCTGCCCACGGGACCGATGCCCTGCTGCTGTCGGTCGGACCGGACCTGCCGTGGCTGACCGGGTACGAAGCCATGCCCCTCGAGCGGCTGACCATGCTCGTGGTGCCCGTCGACGGCGACGCCACCCTGGTCGTGCCCCGGCTCGAAGCACCACGGGTGGTGGAGAAGCCCGAGCTGTTCACCGTCGTGCCGTGGGACGAGACCGATGACCCCGTCGCCCTCGTCGGCGGCTTGGTCGGCACCGGTGGGAGCCTGGCCATCGGCGACAAGACGTGGGCGCGGTTCCTGGTCGACCTCCAGGCCGAGCTGCCCGGTGCGTCGTGGCGCAAGGCCAGCGACATCACCGGACCGATCCGCGCCGTCAAGGACGAGGCCGAGGTCGCGGCGCTGCGAGCGGCGTCGCACGCCGCCGACCGGGTCGCCGGCGAGCTCCAGGGCGGGGAGATCCCGCTGGTCGGGAGGACCGAGGCCGAGGTCTCGGCCGACATCGGGAACCGGTTGATCGACGAGGGGCACCACCGCGTGAACTTCGCCATCGTCGCGGCGGGAGAGAACGCCGCCAGCCCGCACCACGAGCCCGGCAGCCGGGTGATCCGACCCGGCGAGGTCGTGCTGTGCGACTTCGGCGGGACCATGGCCGCGCCCGACGGCACCGGCTACTGCTCCGACATCACCCGGTGCGTGTCGATCGGCGAGCCGCCCGCGGAGGTGGCCGAGGCCTACGCCGTGCTGCTCGAAGCCCAGCAGGCCGCCGTCGCCGCGGCCACCGTCGGGACCCCCTGCGAAGAGGTCGACGCCGTCGCCCGCCGGATCATCACCGAAGCGGGCTACGGCCCGCGCTTCATGCACCGCACCGGTCACGGTATCGGCGTCGAGGAGCACGAGGACCCCTACGTGGTGTCCGGAAACGCCACCCCGCTCGTACCCGGCCACGCCTTCAGCATCGAGCCGGGGATCTACACCGCCGGCGCGTGGGGCATGCGCCTCGAGGACATCGTCGTCGCCGCCGAGGCCGGCCCCGACCCCCTGAACCTGTCCGACCACACCCTGGTCGTCGTGGACGGCTGAGCTACCGGGCTACTTGGCGCCCTTGCGGAACAGCACGACCGGGACCGTCTTGGCCAGGATCGCCAGATCGGTGGCCAGCGACCAGTTGTCGACGTAGTAGAGGTCCAGGCGGGTGTAGTCCTCGAACGAGGTGTCCGACCGGCCGCTGACCTGCCACATGCCGGTGATGCCGGGCTTGACCCGCAGCCGCTGGGTGAGCAGCGCGTCCCACTCCTCCGTCTCGTGCGGGAGCGCGGGCCGGGGCCCGACCAGGCTCATGTCGCCTCGCAGCACGTTCCACAGCTGGGGGAGCTCGTCGAGCGACGTGACCCGAAGGAAGCGCCCGACCCGCGTGATGCGGGGGTCCTCGGCCATCTTGAACAGCGGGCCGTCGGCCTCGTTCAGCTCCTGCAGTTCGGCCAGTCGCGCCTCGGCGTCGACGACCATCGTGCGGATCTTCAACACGGAGAACGGCTCGGAGTCGCGGCCGACGCGCACCTGGCGGAACAGCACGGGCCCCGGGGAGTCGAGCTTCACCGCGATGGCGGCCACGAGCTGGATGGGAGCGGTGAGGATGAGCAGACCGCCGGCGCCGATGATGTCGAAGATCCGCTTGGCCCAAGAGCGCCAGCCGCCCCGCGTGACCGGCTCGACGTAGACGATGGGGAAGCGGCCGAGCGGCCGAACGGTGAGGCGTTGCGAGGAGATGTCGCGCAGCGTCGACGAGAGCTCGACGTGGACCCCCTGGTCGAGCAGGTCGCGGGCGAGCCGGTTGGTGACCGCGCTCTCCACCGCGCTGGCCGCCACGATCACGCTGGCGCTCGGGTACTCGTGGAGGATGCCCGGGAGCTCGGCGACACCGCCCAGCAGCGGAACGCCCGGGACCGGCTCGCGAGCGGGGGCGCTGTCGTCGACGAAGCCGACCACCTCGTAGCCCAGCCACGGCTCGGCCTGGAGCATGGCGGCGATGTCTCGGCCTTCGGGGTTGGCGCCGGCGATGACCACCGAGCGCGTCATCTGGCCGCCGGAGCGGAGCCGGAGGAAGACCCGGCGGGCGATCTCGCGCTCGATGGTCACGATCACCACGGCCGAGACGCAGAGGACCACGAGGCCGCCGCGGCTGGGGAGGATCCCGACCACGTTGGCGGCGACGGCGACGGTCAGCGTCCCGAGCAGCGAGGCGTTGACGACGCGGCGGAACTCGTCGATCCGGCGCCCGATGAACCGGGTGTTGTACAGGCGCTGGTTGGAGAAGATCGCGAGCCAGGCCGGAACGACGATGACGGAGGTCCACCAGAGCTGCTTGGCGGCGTGCAGCGCCCCGAGGTCCCAGCGGCTGACGAGGACGGCGGCGAGCGTCGTGAAGGTGACGATCGCCAGCACGTCGGCCGCCATCAACAGGACCTTCGGGCGCAACGAGCTCGGGCGCGGTGCCGGGATGGTCGGAGCAGCCGAGGCCGGGCCGTCAGCCGTGGTCGGCCGGGCCACCGTCTCGCTGGCGGTGCGCTCAGTCATCATCACGGAGCGTAGCGGATCGAGGAGTCATGGTCACAACGGGTCACCAAGTGGCACAGATTGAGGATGAGGCGGGGGTGACAGCGCTCCTATCGGCATCAGCCGCTCCGATCCGCGGCAATGCGGAGCCGATCCCGTTGGAACCGTCGTCTCGGGACGAGCGGAGTGGAGACGACGACGCCGACGTGTCCTCGACGCGGACGGGCCGCCCTCGAGTGATCTCACTCAGCGTGTTGACGAAGACTCCGTGACCGCATAGGGTGACCGCATGTCGCTGCCCCGGATGCTGTCGTTGACCCTCGCCCTGGGTGTGGGAGCCCTGCTGCTGGCCGCCTCGCCTGCCGGTGCCGCGGAGAACCCGGACTACACGGCACCGCCGCCCGCCACCGTCGTGACCACCCCGCCACCGGCCACCAGCGTCAAGACCGCGGTGGCCGTGACGCCGGCCCGCACCAGCCTTGCCATCACCGGCAGCGATGCCACCGGCATGGCCGTCCTCGGCGCCGGGCTCGTCGCCGCGGGTGGGGGCGTGCTCGTCGTCCGGCGCCGGAAGGCCGCTGCGCTCTGACGCGTCGTCGCTGAGGTGCACGGCCGCTGAGCGCGGTGGCCGGCATCGGGTCCTGGGGGACCGTCACCGCGGCCCGGCGGGAGTCCGCTGACGCCAGCGTTGGCGACCGGCGCGGCGCTGGGTGAGCGGGTCGACCACCGCTCGGAAGGCGTCGATGGTGGCCGCGGCCGCACCCCGCTCCGGCGGGATCTTCACGAGCGAGGGCTCGGCGAGCGCGGCATCGACCAGCGCGTGGAGCTCGGCCTCGTCGGCCGCCCGCCAGACCAGTTCCTTGGCCGCCATCCAGTCGGTGAAGGCCACTTGGTGGTCGTCGACCACCTCCTGGAAGCGGCCCAGGCGGGGGACCACGATGGGGCGCTGCCCGACCGACCGGGCGTCCATGATCGTGGCCGGGCCGCCCTGGGCGACCACCACGTCGGCCGCCGCCATCTCCGCCACCAGCTCGTCGTAGCCGAGCATCACGACGGCCGTGCCGTGGGCCGGCGCGGCGGCCGTGCCGTGCTGGACCAGGACATCGGCCTCGGGGTGGTCCGCCGCCCACCGGTCGACCCACCCGATGAGGCGGTCGAAGCGGTGGTGGTCGGTGCCGACCGTGACCAGGACGCGGCTCACAGCAGCGGGCCGATCACGACGCTGCCCGGGTAGTGGCGCTGCTGCTCGGGCCACTGGACGCAGAAGCGGGTGGCGATGGGACGGCACAGCCGGCCCGTGAGCGTCGGGGAGTCGATGCGGTCGAAGACCTCGACGTACACGGTGGGGATCCGCAGGAGCCGGGCCACGAGGAAGAACGGCACGGCGACGGCGGCGCCGGTGGACACGACGATGTCGGGGCGCAGGCGCCGCACGTGGCGGACGGCGAGCACCGTGTTGCGCAGCAGGTTGGGGACGTTGCGGGTGGTCGGGTGGTACGCCCAGATCACCGCCTCGTCTGCCAGCAGCGACCGGGCGTCGGGCTTGTCGAAGGTCACCCACGTGCGGAGGCACCCGTCGCTCCACGGCTGGAGGCGGAGGAGCTGCGCCAGGTGGCCGCCGGCTGAGCCCACGAGCAGGGCATGCGGACGATCGGAGACGGCGGTCACCGGCCGAACGGTAGCTCCCGGTTGGCCCGCCCCCGAGGAAGGTCCGTACCCTCGGCATCGCCATGATCGAACTCGACGCTGCCTCCTTCCTGCTGCAGTGGGCCGTCGGCGGGCTGTTCTTCACGTGGGTCACCACCCGGCGCCGTGAGGTCGGCCTCGGCTACGGCTGGATGATGCGCATCACCTTCGGGCTGATGGCCGCGGCCTCGCTGCTGGTGAGCACGTTCCTGGATCCGGTGCCGGTGCGAGATGTCGCCGCGGTCGGTGTCGTCTTGGCCACGGCGTACGCCTTCTTCGTGTCCTACCAGCGCCGGGCCGCGGGTGTGGCGGGTCAGCGCGAGGTGGTCGAGCGCCGCTCTGCCCGGGTGGCGGCCATGACCGGCATCGACAAGGACGAGGAGCGCTTCGACAAGGACGCGGCGGAGTTCCCGCCCAGCTTGGACCTGATCGCCCCGGCCATCGGCGTCGTCGGGCTGGTGGCGGCGGGGATCGACGCCGGTTCGCCCGCCTGGCTGTCGGTGGCGCGGATCCTCGTGGGTGCCGCCTTCCTCGGCGCCATCACCGATGCCATGCTCCTCGGCCACTGGTACCTGGTCCAGCCCGGCTTGGCCCGCGGCCCGCTGCTGGAGCTGGTGCGGTGGACACAGTGGATCTGGCCGTTCGAGGTGCTGGTCATGATCGTGCCCGTGTCCGAGGGGATGCTCGCGGTGCTGAGCGGGTCGATCGACGACGACTACGGCGGCATCCTCGGCTGGATGTGGGTCACCTGCGCGGTCACCACCCTGGGCCTCCTCCTGGTGACCCGCGCCGCGCTCAAGGAGCGCCAGTACTCGGCGGTCATGGCCGCCACCGGTCTGCTCTACCTGGCCATCCTCACCGCCTTCGGCACGGACCTCGTCGCCCGAGCAGTCCTCAGCTGAGGCAAGCTGGAGCCGATAGGACCGAGTCCGCCCCGACCTCGGACGCCTGACCCGGAGATCTCCGTGCCCGAGCTCCTGCTCCAAGAGACCAGCCCGTACAACACCCGGCGCGCCTCGCTGCTGCGCGGCGACGGGGACCTCTACCTGTACCTCGAGGACCTTGTGAGCCAGTCCCCGGTGACCACGTCGGCCGTGTGGGTGGCCAACTACCTGCCGGCACCGACCGATGCGTCGATGGAGGCACCGGCGGGGACGCCGCCGCGGATGGGTGCCGCCGGCACCCGGTTCCCCGAAGGGTGTCCCGACCTGAGCCAGACGATGGGACTGGTCTGGTTCGAGGAGGGCGACGCCGTCGCCGTCGTCGACGCCGAAGGCGTCCTCGCCGCCATCCCGGGCTGGGCAGGCCGCAGCGACTTCTACGGCTACTCCCGCTACGCCCGAGGCCGTACGGGTCTGGCGTGGGAGCTGACCCGCGACGCCAACCAGGCCCTCGAGTCCAAGGTCATCGAGTCGCGCGAGTTCTGGGCGTGGCGCGGCGCCGGTGCGTGGGGCGAGGTGCGGGCGAGCGGACTGGTCCACCTCGAGCAGAAGACCGGCCCGCAGGAAGCCGCCTGGCCCCTGGGTCAGGCGAGCTTCCCGGAGCTCATCGCCACCCGCCACCGGATCGGCGAGCTGCCGGTCTGGGTCACCGCCACCACCGGGCTGTCCGCCCAGCGGATGGCCGGGGTGGAGCAGTACGTCG